>NZ_JAYUPA010000373.1:0-5087 GCF_043760365.1 Armatimonas sp. | reverse complement strand
TTATCGGGCGTGGGGGCGCTCTTCCTGGAAAGTGCACAGGCCCAGGAGAAGCCCGCTGCCGAGAAGCCAACGTACGAGAAAGTGCCAGAGCTGATCGGGGCTCCCAAGGACTGGATCAATGGCAAGCCGGTGAAGCTGGCCGATCTCAAGGGGAAAGTGATCGTTGCTTTTTATTGGACTTTTCAATGAGTGAACTGCACGCGTACCATTCCCTACTGGAACAAGTGGGTGAAGAAGTACGCAGACAAGGACGTTGTCTTTGTTTCTATTCATACTCCCGAAGTCGACGCCGAGCGTGTTGTTGAGAATGTTAAAAAATATGTCGAAAAAGAAAAGCTTCTCTTTCCTGTTTTGATTGATAATGATAAAGCGAACTGGAAAAAATGGCGCAATCAGTGGTGGCCCTCTACCTACTTGATTGATAAAAAAGGTCAGGTTCGTGGCCGCTGGGATGGCGAGCTAGACTATAAGAACAGCGGTGCTTTCAGAGATGTCGAGCAAGGAATCGAGCTACTGCGTCGCGAAAAGTAAACTATGGCCCACATTCAGAAAAAACACCCGCTGGCGATCCGCTGGTTCCACTGGGTCAACTTCCCTATTCTGGCGCTGATGATCTGGTCGGGGACACTGATCCTCTGGGCCAATGATGTCTACGCCACCCAGCTCTGGCAGACGGGCTACCGCGTGCTGCACTCTGGCAAAGACGATGAGACGCCCCCTCGGTGGCTGCGCGTGCCAGATCGAATTGTGCTGCGGCCCGATGTGCGTGTGCTCTACTCCGGTGACACGCTTCCCGAGAGCTATCCTGAGCCGGAGAAGCGTACCGAGATTCTCACGGGCTCGCGGCTGGCGGAGGGAATGGCCTGGCACTTCGCGTTCGCTTGGTTCTTCGCGCTCAATGGTCTGGCCTATGTTGTCTTTCTAGGAGCCAGTGGGCAGTGGCGGCATCTTGCCCCCCGAAAAGACTCACTGAAGGAGGCCGTAAAAGTCGCGGTCAAAGACCTGGCGTTCTGGAAGCGCATCGAGGCCGCACCGGCAGGTGAAAAGTACAATCATGCTCAGCGGCTCGCCTACTCTGGCGTGGTGGTGCTAGGCATCCTGATGCTAATTACGGGTCTGGCGATCTCCAAACCGGCGCAAGGGGCGTGGCTAGCGATTCCCTTTGGCGGCTATCAGGGAGCGCGGCTCTGGCACTTTATCGTGACCTGTCTCTTCGTGGCGTTTTTCTTCGTTCATGTAGGGCAGGTGATTCGTGCGGGCTGGAACAACTTCCGCGCAATAATAACGGGCTGGCAGCAGATTGCGGA
Organism: Armatimonas sp.; assembly: GCF_043760365.1. Classification (GTDB taxonomy): domain Bacteria; phylum Armatimonadota; class Armatimonadia; order Armatimonadales; family Armatimonadaceae; genus Armatimonas. The sequence goes on along the minus strand of NZ_JAYUPA010000373.1, from coordinate 3,780 downwards.
AACGCCTGAGCCACAAATAACGTTAGTAGAATTAGTAGAAGACGAACCTAGAGAGGAACTGGATGATGAACCTGAACCAACAACCGACGGAACTGACACCGCTGGAGCTTAAGCGGCTCTCACGGCGCTCGTTTTTGTGGGCGGGTGCGGGGGTAGCGGGAAGCCTTAGCCTGCTCTCCCTCTTCAACCACAAAGCCAAAGATGATGGCACGGGGATCAAGCAGCTCTTTCGCACGACGCATCTGGGCAACGAGGCCATTGCGACGACACTAATGTCTGGTTACCGTGCGCCCGAATTTCCCGCCGCACGTGCCGTTGAACCACGAAACAACTACCACGGTGCGACGCCCGAGATTGACACAGAAGCCTGGCGCTTGAACTTCGGCGACTTGCCGCTCACGCTTGCGGATCTCAAGACACTGCCCGAGGTGTCGCTGACCACGGAACTCAAGTGTGTGGAGGGCTGGAGTGCGATTGTGACCTGGACGGGCTGTCGCTTCGCCGATTTTGCGAAAAAGTACCCGCCGATGCCCGATAGTAAGTACGTCTACTTACGCTCCGAACCGGTCGGATTTGAAGACACCTGGTACTACGTCGGTCTGGATATTGAGAGTATGCTGCACCCTCAGACACTGCTGGCGTGGGGCATGAACGGTCAGCCTCTTAGTACAGAGCACGGTGCACCGCTTCGGCTGGCGATCCCTACCAAGTACGGTATAAAAAACATCAAGCTCATCACGCACCTTAGCTACGAGGCCGAGCGACCCGCCGACTACTGGGCCGAGCGCGGGTATGATTTCTATGCAGGACTTTAAGTTTAAACTATGAAAAACGCAAAACACACACTTTTCGTTATGGCAATGGCGCTACTGATCGGTGGCGCAGCCTGGGCACACCAGCAGAAACCGGCGGTTCCCGCGCAGGCAATGAGAGAGACCGACTGGAAAAAGCTGACCGAGGCGCAGTGGCGCAAGCGGCTGACAGCGACCCAGTTTAATATCTTGCGCAAGGCCGCCACCGAGTTCGCCTTCCGCAACGCCTACCACGATAACCATAAAGCTGGAATCTACCGCTGTGCAGGCTGCGATTTAGAACTGTTCACCAGCGAGGCCAAGTTCGACTCCGGCACGGGCTGGCCGAGTTTCTACCAGCCGCTGAAGAAATCGTCGGTTGCCGAGAAGCGCGACCCCGATGGCTCCCGCGTCGAGATTCTCTGTAGCCGCTGCCTGGGGCACCTAGGCCACCTCTTCGACGATGCCAACGGGAGCTTTGGCATCCCTAAAACCCCGACGGGCCTACGCTACTGCATGAACTCGGGCGCGATGAAGTTTGTCGCCAAAGCCGCTGGGCATTAAAATTCGTCCAATGACTAGGCGAAAGATTGTGGTTCTGGGCTCGACGGGCTCGATTGGAACCCAGACACTCGATATCTGCGAGCGGCTTGGGGCGGATCGGGTGGCGGTGGTGGGGCTCGTGGCGCGGCGGGACTCGGCGCTTTTGGCTGAGCAGGCGGTGCGCTGGGGACTCTCTGGTGAGCGTGTGGTGGCCGTGGAGCGCGAGGGCAGCGCGGCGATGACGCGCCTGGCAATGCTTGAGGAGGCCGATACGGTAGTAATCGCCGTGGCGGGCGCGGCGGGGCTCGCGGCGACTTTGGCGGCGTGCGCGGCGGGCAAGCGAGTCTGCATCGCGACCAAAGAAGTTCTGGTGGCAGCGGGAGTACTGGTGACGCAAGCGGCCAGAGACGGCGGCGCGATGCTTCTGCCGATTGACTCCGAGCACTCCGCGCTCTTTCAGTGCCTGGCGGGCTACGATTTTTCACTGATTGATAAGCTCCACATCACGGCATCCGGCGGGCCGTTTCGCACGTGGACAAACGAGCGCATTCAGAACGCCACTCTGGAAGAGGCGCTGAACCATCCGACCTGGCGCATGGGCGGCAAGATTACGATTGACTCCGCTACCCTCATGAACAAAGGGCTGGAGATCATCGAGGCGTGCTGGCTCTACGGCGTCGGCGAGGAAAAAGTGGAGGTGGTCGTCCACCCACAGTCCATCATCCACTCCTTCGTGGAGCTGCGCGATGGGGCGCTCCTTGCCCAGCTTGGCCTGCCAGACATGCGCCTGCCGATCCAGATCGCGCTCCTCCACCCCGAGAAAGTGGACACAGGAATCCCACGCCTCAAACCCACCCAGATGCGCGACCTGACTTTCGAGGCACCCGACCACGTGCGCTTCCCCGCCATCACACTGGCCCGTCAGGCATTTCGCGCCGGAGGAACCGCGCCCGCGATCCTCAACGCCGCCAATGAAGCCGCTGTCGGGGCGTTTCTGGAAGGGAAGCTGCGCTTTGGCCAGATCCTAGAGCGGGTCGCGGATGCCCTGGGTAGCATTTCTTCTTCTGAAGCGGATACACTGGGAAAAATTGTGAGCGCAGATGCTGCGGCACGCCGCTTTATTGCGGAGAATCTGTAGGAGAGAGCATTGCTGCATAAACTAGAGACCTTGCTGACGTGGGCGGTTTTATTTGGCATCCTGATTTTTATTCACGAGCTGGGCCATTTTTTGGCCGCCAAGGCGTTTAAGTTTAAGGTCTACGAGTTCGCCTTTGGATTGCCGTTTGGTAAAAAATGGCGCTACTGGTACGACGGCGAGACGGAGTATACCGTTCGTGCGGTTCTTCTTGGTGGTTTTGTGGGGTTTGCCGAAGCGGAAGCGGACGATGAAACACGCGACAGGCAGATGGCGGACTTCCACGCCAAGCCGATCTACCAGCGCTTAATTGTGATCCTGGCTGGGCCGATCGCGTCGTTTTTGCTGGGCTGGATCGCGTTTGTCGCACTGGTGGGAATGCGCGGAGTCGAGCTGCCTGCTCCGCATAAAATGATGGTGAGCGAGAAAAGCGCGGCGGCGGAGGCCGGGATTCGTACTGGCGATCTGCTGGTCAAGATTGCGGGTGAGTCCATCGCCGACTTTAATGCCATGGCGGCCAAGGTGCGTGGCTCGGCAGGAAAGCCCCTTGAAATCGAGATACGACGCGACGAGAAGCCGCTGACACTGACCGTGCAGCCGCGCGAGGTGCCCGAGGGACGGGAAAAGCTCTATCGAATTGGAGTAGGGCTACAGCCGCGTACAAGGCCTGCACAGATTCAGGAGGTGCTCGGTGAGGCCAATAGACTAACGGGGACATTCCTGAGCGCCTTGGGCAAGCTGGTCTCCACGCCGCGTGAGCTGGGCAAAAATATCGGAGGGCCGATCGCCATCGCGGGCGCTGTCTCCGAAGTGGTCAAGCTGGACTGGGCCGACCGAGTGCTGGCGCTCTTCTCGCTGATGGGGCAGCTCTCGCTCTCCCTGTACGCGGCCAATCTCTTTGTGCCTATCCCCGTCTTTGATGGCGGGCAGGTGGTATTACTTCTCATTGAGGCGATCCGGCGACGGCAGCTCAGTAAAGAGCAGCAGATGGGAGTTGCGCTGGTAGGCTGGGCCCTCGTATTAGTTCTCTTTGTGAGTGTGACATTTAATGACATCCTGAAGCTGCTGGGAAAAGGCTAACAAGCGTGGAAACGTCCGCGAAAACGAGGATACAGCGCTTTTCTCTCACGTTACCGTTGTTCGCTCTGATGGCACTGATTCTCGGGGCGCAAAAGGCGAGCAAGCTCAGCGAGGTAGGCAAATCGAACGGGCTATCCGATCTGACTGCCGATCCCGCACCGCACTTTGTGGCGCTACTCCCCGAGAGCCGTGCACTGGTGACGGAGCGCGGCGCGAACGCGCTCGTGATGC
>NZ_JAYUPA010000372.1:0-5088 GCF_043760365.1 Armatimonas sp. | reverse complement strand
ACAGCTCCAGACCCGTGGCGTCTACGCGGGCTGGAAAGACGGCGACCCACTCCAGTTGCATATTCTCGTGCGCTACTTCAACGCCCACAAAGCCCTGGCATCGCTTGCCCTGAAGCAAGGGCAGAGCGAGCTGGCCCGCGAGCACTATACGGGGGCCAACCTGCTCTTCCGAGATCCCGAGATTGAAGCGAGCATAAAGCGTCTTAGCCCGCCGGGCTAACTCCGAGAACGGCTTTAGTTTTTTTTGATGTCGTAGCACCAGAGGCAGTTCAGATCGCGGATGTAGAGCTTGCCATTGGCGATAATGGGGTGGGCCCATGCCTTGCTCTGTCCACGATCCGGCTGAGCGGGCGGGCTGAACCGGCCCTTCTCTTTGTAGCCATCGGGGGTGGCCTCGACCAGTGCGACCTCGCCACTCTCGCCGTGAACAAAGAGCAGGCCATCGGCATAGCACACCGCGCCCGCGCCGATCCCGCGCTCTTCCCAGCGGACTTTTCCGGTGGCGAACTCGGTGCAGAGGAGCACCGGGCCAGACGTGCCGTAGAGGAACTCCCCGAGGCGTACCGCGCCGCCTAGGCCATTGGGGGCCTTGCGCTCGACATAGGCGGAGTTCACACTAAAGCTTCCCGCTGCTGCCGTGAGCTTGGCGACCCCGCCACCCGCCGCTGCGCCGCTGTAGATCATATTTGCGGACGCAACTGGCGTCAGGGAGTGCATGCCAAAACGGGTGTCCAGAGTCTTGTCGTAGCGCCAGAGAAGCTTGCCGGTTGCGGCTTCCACCCCGACCACGCCCTTGCTCAGGTACTGGACATACTGCCGCACGCCGCCGATCTCCACCGCAATCGCCGACGCGTAGCTGGCGGCTTTCTCACCAGGGATCGCGGATTTCCAGAGGGTCGCACCTGTCTTTTTATCCAGTGCCACCATCGCGGCGGCTTCGTTGCCGGGCGAGACAATCACCTTGTTGCCATCTATCAGTGGCGACTCCGAGTAGGCCCATACCCCTGCCGTCCCGCCAAAGTCCGTGCGCAGGCTCTTCTTCCAAACGATCTTTCCTGTCGCTGTTTCGACACACGCCAGATCGCCATCGGAACCTAGCGCATAGAGTAGTTTGCCGTCCACCGTTGCTGTGGTTCGAGACCCCGGGTAGCTGGGTTGCTGTTTGGGGTTACCCACGGAGCCAAGCCGAGTGGACCAGATCAGCTTGCCGTTGGCAGCGCTATAGGCCCGCACGAACTCATTTTCCAGCCCCTCGTTGCTTAGCACATAGAGCCGATTGCCTACAACCACAGGCGTCGAGTACCCCGAGCCAATATCTTTGACCTGCCAGGCCAGCTTCGGCCCACCCGCAGGCCACACCTTCAGTAGCCCCTTCTCCAGCGAGATGCCATCACGCTTCGGGCCACGCCACTGTGCCCAGTCATCGGCCTTTGCCATTGTCCCTACTGCTATCAGTGCCAGCACGCCACAAGCTGCCAGCGCGATTCTTTGAATGTTTCGGATCTTCATGATTGCTACTCCTAAAATAATATGACGTACTATACCCGACAAGCCCTCTGTCCCACAAAAGCCCCTAGACGATGAGGGACGGAGGTAGCACAGCAAACACCGCTTTAGGGTGGCTCCGATGAAAACCTTCGCGAAACGCTGACAGGTAGGCTCCAAGAGAGCCTGGTAGTAGCTAGTCCGGCCTAGCTCCGTGCAGATGCTTCCTCTTGACAAACTATTGACATACCGATACATGGCATGGTACCGTATGATCATGGACTGTTGTCAAGTACAGTTCGCCTTGAATTAGAAAGAGTCTTGGTTAAAAAGTTGTTTGCTCGTAAACACCTAGCCCGGTGTTTGTGAGAGTGCAAGTAGTTCAAAGCCATCGCTACTGCGTAACAGATAATAACCCCGGCTAGGGTTATCATCCACGCATAGCAATGGACTCTTGAGGATGTACTAAGTCTTTTCATCTAGTACCTCCTTTATAAGGTAGCCCGGCGATCCCCGCCGGGCTAGTTTTTTTGGGTTTCCCCCGACTAACCAACCGCTTCCTAAGTACGATCAGGCAGCTCATGCTCACTTCAAAGAAGCGTCATAGCGAAGTAGGCCAAATCCACTAAGTCAAATCATATCATCTATTCAGCATCTGTATCCCTACACGAAATGTAAGTAAATATGCGGATTTTTGTAGGTTTTTTGCACGTGGCTCATTCGATGATCTGCCTGCTCTCAAGTCAAGTAGCTTGGGGAATTCAGCAACATAGTTATGGGCGAAAATAGCCTCTTGTGTTATTTGACCAACTCTTGTACTATGCCAGCATGAAATCACCGAGATCTTCGTTTCTGTTCCGTTCTGCCGCCTTCAGTATCATCGCACTTATTGCGCTTCCCCAGATGGCACGAGCGCAGACAATCACATCGGTGTTTAGCTATACGGGAACCAACCAGGCATTCATTGTCCCCTCTGGAGTTACCAGTCTCACCGTCAAACTCTGGGGAGCGGGTGGTGGGTATCAAGGTGGCTCTGGCGCGTTTGTCACCGGCCTGCTTGCTGTGACTCCGAGCGACGCTCTCCCCCTTATCATTGGTGGTGGTAGTTAATGGTGGCGGTGGTGCCGGTGGTTCGTCGGACACAGACTACGCCTCTGGTATCGGAATAGGGGGGAATTTTTCTTCCGATCCTATTGGTAATGGCGGCAATGGTCGCATAGTCCTGATCTACTCTTCCTCCGCTCCCGAGCCTGGCACACTTGCCTTCCTCGCGCTGGGTATGGTCGGTGGCATCGTTGCCCGCCGCAAGAAGTAGGGAGCCGATCTGTAGCGGTTTCGAGAGGGCCAGGGACTAATCCCCGACCCTCTTTACTTTGCATTCCTCCGCGTCTGTATAGACTGGTTACGTTTCACCGTGAGGTCGTTACGGATTGGGCGGCGAGGTGGCAATGAGAACGACAAGCGTCTCCGTGCCGGTGTTTTCGATGCCGTGCAAGCACCACGGGGGCAGGTAGACAAAGTCGCCTTTTTTCACCTCGCGCTCATAGCGGGCGAAGGTCATCTTGCCCTTGCCTTCTAAAATCACATAGGTCTCCTCAGTCTCGTGGGAGCCGGGTGAGAGCACGACATGCGGGGGGACATAGAACATGACTAGGCCCAGATTCTTCGCCGGGGCGTTGGGGTTGACGGGATGCACCACGCGCACCCCGAGGCCGTGGCAGTTGGGATAGGCCACGGGAACGCCTTCCTGCACGGTGACGATCATGGGGTCGGGTGGGGTCTCGGGCTTGGGGATGGTCGGGGGGGCGTCGCTCAGGTAGCCCTTGAACTCGGTGATAGTTGCCATGAAAATTCTCCTAAAACTCGCGATGATAACCAGCCGTCCAGCCGCCATCGACAGTCAGGCAGTGGCCATTGATATAGCTGCTCTCGGGCGCCACTAAGAATAATGCCGCGTGGGCGATCTCCTCGGGCTTACCGGGGCGGCCCAGAGGGATGTGGTCGAGAAGCCGCTGAACCGAGTCTTTGAACAGGCCGTCTTCACCGTAGAAAAGCTGCTCCGTGCCCTGCGTCAGAATCGAGCCAGGCGCGATGGCGTTGACCAGAATATTCTCCGGGCCGAGCTCCAGCGCCATGGCTTTCGTGAGGTTGATGACCCCGGCTTTTGCGGCCGTAAACGCGCACTGGAGCCGCAGCGGCACCAGGCCGGCGACGGAGGCGATATTGACGATGCGCCTGCCGTCGCCTGGGGCCTTGCGTAGTAGCGGAATCGCGGCGCGGCTGACTTGGTAGACGCCCGTCAGATCCACGGCCAGAATCCGATCCCATTCCGCTTGCGGGAAGGCGTCTATATTTACCCGGTGCGCCAGCGTGTTGACTCCGGCGTTATTGACCAGAATATCAAGCCGCCCCTGCTCGCGCTCAATTTGAGCGAGTGCTTCGGCGATCTGTGTCGTGTTGGTGACATCCATCATCAAGGGGCTATCCGGCGCAATATCGGCGCGGTAGACAATCGCGCCATTTTCGGCAAGACAATCCGCGATTGCCTTGCCGATGCCCCGCGCGGCACCCGTCACCAGCGCGACTCTGTGCTGTAGATTGATGTTCATCATTGTCCTGGTGATTATACCGCTCGCTGGAGTTACACCAGCCGTTGCAAATTCGGCGTAAAATAGCGCGAATGCCGCTCTTGCTTAAATTTTTCGGAGGATGGGATGCCCGGCTTGGGGATACGCCTGTGGTCTGTGGGCGGCTGGCGGCGCGGCTGCTGGCACTCTTGGCGTTGCGTGCGCCCCGCGAGGTGGAGCGCGCCTGGCTGGCGGAAACACTGTGGCCGGATGCCGACGAGACCCGAGGACGATTCTACCTGCGCCGGACACTCCTGGAGCTACGCGCGGCGCTGGGCGAGGCGGCGGATAGCCTGCTCATTGCCGAGGGAAGCTGCTTGCGCTTACACTGCCACACCGATCTGCAAGACACCCAAGCGGCTCATCACAGCGGGCCATTTCTGGCGGGCTGGAGCGAGGAGTGGGTGCTCAATGAGCGGACGCATCGTGAGCAAGTACAGATACTGAATCTCGAACGCCATGATAATCTGCCGCTGCCGCTCACCCCATTGCGGGGCCGTGCGCGTGACTTGGAGCGTGTCGGGGGGCTGCTGCTCCAGAGTCGGCTCGTCACTCTCACGGGCGCGGGGGGCGTGGGCAAGACCCGGCTGGCTCAGGAAGTGGCCCGATTGAGTGCTGCGCACTTTCGCAATGGGGTTGTCTTTGCCGATTTTAGTGCGCTCACTCCTGGGGCACGGCTGACCGACACACTAGCGCAAGCACTGGGGCTACGCTTCGGGGCGGCGAGTGAGGGGCATGCTGCCGTGCTACGTGCTTTGAAAGAGCAACAGCTACTTGTTTTTGTTGATAACTGTGAACAGATTCTCTCGGAATCCGCGCTGCTGGTGCGGATGCTTCTCACACAAACGCCGCAGGTTCGGCTCCTGGTGACCAGCCGCGAGCCCCTGCATATTCCCGGGGAAGCAGTCTGGCGCGTGCCGTCACTGACCCTCACCGATGCGGAGGCGCTGTTTTGCGAGCGGGCACAGGAAGCCTG
>NZ_JAYUPA010000371.1:0-15339 GCF_043760365.1 Armatimonas sp. | reverse complement strand
CAGGAGGCCTTGGCATCATAATCCAGATGCACTGTCACCGTAGATGTCTCTATATCCAGGGCGACATCCGTAACCTGCCAGGGTAAACTGACCCCCAGAATCGTCGAGTATAAATCTCTGTCAGTCATGCTGGCATAGCATAGCAGAGTAATCACCTTTCACACAAAACCCCATAGACCCATAAAAACTAACCTATATTCGTACTCGTGGAATACCGTATTTTTCTATCTCGGCAAAGGTATACAAACTTGTTTTTTGCTCATCAAGCGTCATTGTGGCATCCTCTTCGTCCCACCGAGCAAAAAGTTCTTGTGTCGCCTGTGATTCATAAACCATCGCAGAAGGAACTGCGGCGATTTGAATCAGATGGACAATGTACTCCGATGGCGATACACCTACTTTTTGCGCTTCCCTCTCAACATGCTTCTCAAGAGAATCGGGCAAGTCAATTACTAAAGACATCCTGTGCACCCCCTCAAGTTCAGTATAGCCTATCAAATCCATAACTGTCCGACAGTCATTTCCGCCGGTAGACAAAAAGACAATTGGCGCAGATGAGGCTCTTGGGGGCTTCGGCTAAGAGCTTCCGGCAGAGGCGGCGGGCTTTTTTTGCTTGTGGAAGAAGCCCAAGATACCATCGAGCAGGTTGTTCAGCACCTCAAAGAAAAAGAGAACTGCGCCGCTGTTTGCACGCCCAAAGTAGTCTACGGGCATGGTGTACTCTTCGCGGATTCCGACATCCAGGCCGAGGGCGCGGCTAAAACCGTACACCTCGACCATAATGCGACGGCAGTCCGGGCAGGGGATGTCCGGATTGTCCGACGCGATCCCAAACACTGCTAGAGCCCTTTGAGAATCCCGCGCACATAGCCCACGGACTCGGCGAGGCCCAGCACGGGATCCTTGGCATCTTTCTCGTACTCAAAGCCAACATTGCCGGTGAAGTTAATGGTGATTAGTGCCTTGAGGATCGAGGCAATATCCAGCCCGCCCCGCCCCACTTCGATGGGCTTGCCGTTTGGCGCGACCACACTCACGTCTTTCAGGTGAATATCGTAGACCCGGTCGCGGCAGTCAAGAATCGCCTTTGCGGGGTCTTTCCCGGCGCGTGCACAGTGACCGACGTCCACACACAGCCCGATGCGCTTATCAAAGCCCTTGGCGGCGTTGTAGGCCTCGTAGGGCGTCGGGAAGTTCTTGTCCTCCGGCCCGTGGTTATGGAGCGCGAGCTTGATGTCAAACTCCTTGACCAGTTTGTCGAGGATCGGGATCGAGTCGAGGGGCGGAGCACAGACCATCGTTCCAATCCCCGATGCCTTAGCATACTCAAACGCCGCCCGCATGCTGGCTTCGTCTTTCATCCCAACATTACCAATCGAGAGAGGCGTGATTCCCGCCGCCTTGAACTTCGCCACAATCGCCTTTAGCTCGTCCGGCGTCGCCTTCATCGGCAAGTGCGAGTCCTTCAGCGAGCAGGTCTTCACTGCCAGCCGCTGGAGCACCGTAATCGCCGCGTCGGTGGGTAGCGTTCGCAGCGTGTAGGTCGCCACCCCAATGTTGAGTGTGTTTGCTTTCATGCTCTCAGGTTCGCGATAGCTGCGACAAATCCCTGCCCCTATTTCTGTACCACAATCCGCACCTGGAAAGCCTTGTCGGTGTTGATTTTTTCCTCGAATCCACGCAGATAGAGCAGGCGCAGAAATCCGCCCCCAACACTCTCCGCCTTGAAGGTGAAGGTCTCTTTGCCACCCACCCCATTCATGTTGGGCTTGTGCGGATCCGTGACGTACTTACGAGCAACCGAGATCCAGGGAGCGGGACCGGTCAGTAGATACCAGCTATAGCCGGTAGTAGGGTTCGCGGCGAGCTGAAGGGTGAACGTCTCCCCCAGCTTGATGGTAATTTCTTTGCCCCGGTCAGTCTCAGTGATCACACGTGGTTTTGTTTGCATGCTCTATGGTATCGCTCCGCGACGGAGATATCATGTAGCAGAGCGACGGAGGACGCGCCCCGGGTGCGACCCGGTAAGCTGGCTGTTTCGCAGCACGGGAACGCCGTTGATCAGCACGTCAGTCAGGCCGATGGGCTTGCTCTGCGGGTCTTTGGTGGTCGCTGTATCGGTGATGGTTTTAGGGTCGAAAATCACCAGATCGGCTTTCTTGCCCGGCACGATCCGGCCACGATCCGTGAAGCCAAAGCGCTGTGCGGGCAGTGCGCTGGCCTTGCGAACGGCCTCCCCGAGCGAGAGGACACGCTGCTCTCTCACATACTTGCCCAGGATGCGTGGGTAGCTGCCTGCGCCACGGGGGTGCGAGCCGCGCAGGCCGCCATCGGTGCAGAACATGATCTCTGGGTGGCGAATAAAGGCTTGTAAGTCCCGCTCCTGCATCGCCGTCACGACCACGCCAACCGCGCCCTTGGTCGCCGCCACCATCTCCATCGTGAGTGTCACCGCATCTTTTTTCTGCTCCAAGGCGAGTGCTGCCAGTGTCTTGCCCTGCCAGCTCGGCTGGGGCGCATAGCCCGTGACCAGAATATTCTTCGCCCCGCCCACTTCGGCGAGCGCCTTCTCCCAGAGTTCGCGCTTGTCCCACTCTCGGGTCGTGAGTAAGACGATAATGCTGCTCTGCCAGTAGGTGTAGGGATAGACATCGGCGGTGATGCTCACACCGCGCCGCCGCGCCGCTTCCATGCGCTCAAAAACTTGCTGCGTCTTGCCCCAGACCGGGGCGCTCCCAAGCTTGATGTGTGAGATCTGCGCCGGAACACGGGCCTCGGTGGCGATCTTGATCAGCTCATCGAACGAGGTCAGTGCCCCTTCTTCTTCGTCGCGGACATGGCTGATGTAAAACCCTGCCAGCTCGGCGAGCGCGATCAACTCTTCCGTCGTGGAATAAATCCCCGGATCGTACTCGATGCCCGAGCTCAGCCCGAGTGCCCCGGCACGGACTTCTTGCGCTACTAGCGCCCGCATCTTGCGAATCTCATCGGGGCGCGCGGCGCGCTTGTAGTCGTCGCCCATCACTTTGCCGCGCACGGTGCCGTGCCCCACAAAGCTGGCGATATTGAGTGCGGATGGCGTTTGTTCTAGCTTGGCAAACCACTCGGCCAGCGGAAAGTTGTGGCCACCATCTTGCCCGACCAGCGCCGTCGTGATTCCTTGGCGAATCTGCGTCTCCGCATCGAGATTAGTCAGAAGCCCCCCATCGGCGTGGCTGTGGGTATCTATAAATCCCGGCGCGACGACTTTGCCATCAGCCTCAATCACAGTGCCCCCCCCCGCCCCCGATAACGGGGGAGCCAGAGCGGTGATAGAGTCGCCCTCCACCAGTACATCGGCGCGGCGCAGCTTGCCGCCACTTCCATCGGCGACCAGACCGCCACGAATCAGATAGGACATGGAGGAATTGTACCTGAACCCACCCGTCTTGGACCCACCCGCCTCGTTCCTCGACACCCTCCCTCAGAGCAGGGAGGGTTAAGGAAGAAGCTCTTTGAGCCAACGAATTAGCTCTTGGGGACTGAAGGGCCGAACCAGAAATCGATCACAGCCTGCATCGAAGAATGGCTGACGAACCGCTCGATAACCTTCGGAATCCGAAGGGGTTCCACAACTCGCAATGATCGGTAGGCTGGTAAACTCGGGCTGTTGCCGAACCCATTGGATTAGCTCCAGACCATCCATCTCAGGCATCCAGTAGTCCGTAAAAACGGCATCAATCGAGATTTCCCGTAGGCATTTCTGTGCTACTTTTCCGTTCTCCGCTTCGACCACCTGATAGCCCTCGGCTTCCAAATGGCGGCGCAGCATCACACGAACTTTGAACTCATCATCCACGATAAGAATTGTCTTTGGTTCAGACATTACCTATACCTGCTCTCTCTTCAAAACTCAGGAGTCGTTTCAGAAAGGCCAGAATCTCCGTAGGGTTGAAAGGCCGAGGCACAAAAATATCAACAGGATAGCGGTTGAATGAGTCTCTCACGGGAGAGACATTTCCTACCGCAATAACCACAAGCTGTCTTCCGATACGGGGTGGTTGCTGGCGAATCCAGTGTGCAAGCTCCAATCCGCTCCGAGCCTGAAGTGCCCAAGAAACGATCACAGCATCTACATGGGTCTCCTGAAGAATCTGCTTGGCGGTCTCACCAAACTCTGTCAGCAGAACCTGATAGCCCGCCTTCTCAAGAATTTCCTGCAAGAGAAGGCGAGTAGCTTGTTTGTCCTCCACAACGAGAACCGTCATTGAAATGGTTCTACGCCGAGCGTTTTAGCTCCATGCCGCGCATGGTTCCGGTGCTGGAGGCGAACTTGTCGGTCTCGACACCGAAGCGCTGGAGGACATTGACGAAGAGGTTGGGGAGCGGGTAGTTACGCTCTCGGTCGAAGGCGAGGTGCTGGCCGTGCTGGAAGCCACCGCCTGCGAAGAGCACAGGGAGGTTGGTGGTGACGTGCGTGTTGGCGTTGCCCATGTTGCTGCCGTAGAGCACCATGGTTCGGTCCAGCAGGGTCTCGTTGCCTTCCTGATGGGACTTCAGATCAGCGAAGAGGCCCGCCAGGAGCTTCATGTGCTCGCGGTCAATGCGCTCTAGCTGCCCCATCTTCTCCTGGCTCTTGCCATGGTGCGAGAGGTTATGGTAGCCATCGGAGACTGCCTTGCCCTCGACGGTGATGGCGGGCGAGTTGACACTATCGAGCATCAGGGTGATGTTCCGGGTGGAGTCGGTGGCAAAGGCGAGCTGCGCCATTTGGTACATCAGGCGGGTCTTCTCCATGTACTCCCGCGGGTCTTTGAGGTCTACGGGCGGTGCGACACTCACGACCGGGCGGGGCTTTTTCTCCCACTCGGCGGCCTGAACCAAGCGCTGCTCCAGATCACGCACTCCCGAGAAGTACTGGTCGAGCCGCTCCCTGTCTTTTGCACCGACCTGACGGCTGAGCTTGCTGGTCTGCTCCGCGACCGTGTCCATGATGCTGCGCCCCAGTGCCAAGCTCCGCGCCTGTGCCTGCACTTCGTCGGGGGAACCGCCCAAAAAGAGCTTCTTAAACACCTCCGACGGTCGGTTCTCCGTGGGGATCAGTACCCCATTGGCGGTACAAGAGAGGCTCCGCGAGCCATTTACCCCCAGCGTAAGCGACGGAAACCGAGTTAAGTTGCCGATGCGCTCGGCCACGTACTGGTCCAGCGAGATGGTGTTGCGAAAGCCGCCGCTGGAGGGATGCGGCGCGGCGGTGAGAAAGCAGATGTCCGCCGGGTGCCCACCGTCCACATCGGGGTGCCAGACACCACTCATCACCGTGAAGTCGTCGCGGAAGTTTCTGAGGTGCTCTAGATAGGGCGAGAAAGTATAGCCACGCCCCGCTTGATTCGCCGCTGGAAAAAACTTGTCCGGGAGCACCCCCAGGTTGTTACAGATGCCAAAGAAGCGGCGTGGGACGGGCTTTTGGGAGTCCGTGCGGGCGAAGGCGGGCTCCATGGCATCGAGGAGAGGAAGCCCCAACAGGACACCGGCTCCGCGGAGGAAGTGGCGCCGGGAGAGGGCTTGCCGCGTAAGGATATGAACGATTTTCATGGTCTTATTTATTCCTGAAGAGGTCGCTTGCGATCACTTGATGGAGGAGGGACTTCACTCCGTAGCCAGTGGGCTGGGCGCGGCTCAGGATCGCCTCAATCTGTGCCCGGTCGCCGAACTGAACGGGAGCGCCCGTCGCGTAGGTCACGAGCTGCCGCGTGAGGTTGCGCGCAATACCACGCTCGTCGCGAAGAAACAAGCGCTTCAGCTCGCGAATGTCAGCAAATGTGCGGCCATCGGGGAGAATGCCAGACGAGTCCACGGGCTGTGCGGCATGGAAGTAAAAGGGCTGGCCATTCTTGCCAAAGCCAGCCTCGACCTTCCCTTCTTTCTCCCCTATTCCCCGGTAGCGGTCGCGCCAGCCACCAAAGACATCAAAGCTCTCCAGTGCGAAGCCCGCCGGGTCGATCTTGGTATGGCAGCCACGACACTCGGGCTGTGTCCGGTGCTTGGCCAGTAGCTCCCGAATCGTGGTGGCCCCCCGGATATCCGGCTCGACGGCGGGAACGGCGGCGGGCGGCGGTGGCACGGGGAGCCCCAGGATGCGCTCGTTGATCCAGACACCGCGCAGGACGGGAGAGGTCGTGGTGCCATTGGCGGTCACTTTCAAAACGCTCGCCTGGGTGAGTAGCCCGCCACGGACGGAGTCCTTGGGCAGCGGGACGCGGCGGATAGTGGCTCCCTGAACATTGGGGAGGTTGTAGAGCGTCGCGAGGCGGTCGTTGACTGTCACAAAGTCCGAGGCGACGAGATTACGTGCGGGCAGGTTCCTGCGCAGCAGCTCGGTGAAGAATACCCGCGTCTCCTCAACCGCGGACTCCACCAGGTAGTCATCAAGGTAGTAGTCCACATAGAGCGTCTCATCCGGCGAGACATCCGCCGTCTTACGCAGATCGAGCCAGTAGTCCAGAAACGCCTCTACAAACCGCCGAGCGCGGGGATCGGCGAGCAGGCGCTCTGTCTGCGCAGCGAGTACCTTGGGGTCTTTGAGCTTGCCCTGTGCCGCCAGCGACCGGAGCGCCTCGTCGGGCTCCGTGTTCCAAAGGAAGTACGAGAGGCGCGTCGCCAGCGCAAAATCGGTCAGAGGGCCGGGTTTCTCCTCCAGCGTGATAAAGTCGGGGGAGCAGAGAATCCCCGAGTAGGCTGCGAGGAGCGCCTCGGTGAAGCTCGCCCCGGAGCTATGTGCGCTCTGGAAGAGTTTCTCATAGGGCAGTGCATCGCTCTCCTGCATAGGGCGGCGCAGAGTACGCTGGAGAAACCCACGGATAAGCCTCTCACTGTCTTTCTCAGGGTCTTTAGGGACGATCTCAAGCTGTCCCCCCGCTCCGGCTTTGACGGGTAGGTCACCACACAGCAAGCGTACGCCAGGCATCGGCCAGATATCGTAGAGTGGCCCCTCGACCTCCAGCCACTGGAAGGCAACTCCTGGCTGGCCCTCTTTGGTTGCCAGTGGCGTGTGCCAGCCCGTCGTTATTTTACGCTTGGGGTCATCCGAGGGCGGACGGGACCGGAAGAGGCGGGCGGCATCGGGCAGGATGGACTCGCCTTTGATCAGCTGAACGTCGAGCTCTCGCACTGTCGAATCGGGGCCCATGTCCACCGTCCCCAGTCGGCGCTGCTGCTGGGGATGCGAGGTCGCGTAGAGCGTCACTGGTTCCTGGGTTCGCCCCCGCGAGATATTCGTGCGGCTGGCTCGCCACCATTGCTTCTCGTTGCCGGGGCCGGACCAGAACGAGTGGGCGCGGAGCCGGAGCCGGTAGCGCCCCGAGATGGGTGCGTGGAAGCGGTCGAACTCGGGCTGAATCGGCTCGTAGGAGCTTGCCACCACCCCAAGGGCTTCCAACTCACGCTTCTCGGGGTCTTTGGCACCGACCGTCATCGGGCCTTTCTTCTCTAGCACCGGAAGGTCCGCCGCATCCCCCAGGATCGGGAAGGTCGCACGCGCGGTGGCATCGGAGTAGGCAAAACCCGCCTCCACCAGCCCGGCAAACGAGCGCTGCTCCCGTGCGTAGTAGCGCTTTGTGGTGGTCTCGGAACGTGCGACTCCCTGCGCCAGCACCTCACGTAGTGCAGCGTTGGCAGCATCCAAGTAGCGGCTCATCTGGACATGAGAGACATCTAGCGCCGTACCAACTTTGTTGAAGCGAGCCGAGATGCCGTCCTCGGGGAGCATGAACTTGAGCTGGAGCCAGGGCGTATCGAGAAGGTCACGAACCGTGTTCTCGTACTCGTAGCGGTTCATGCGCCGCCAGACCGCGCGGCCCTCACGCTTCACCCGCACCGCCTCCACGGCGAGCATGGGGGTGGCAAGCGCCTTCAGAAATGCCGCACGTGCTGTAGGTTTGGGCAGGGGGGCGGTTGGCGGAGGCATCTCCCCCAGCTGCACGCGATCGTGCACTTTAACCCACAGCGCAAAGACCTTGGGATCGTCGAGGCGCAGTGGCAACACCGTCAGGTCGAGCTTGCCCTCTTTAAGGTTTGGGTTGTGGCAGGCAAGGCAGTTGGCCTTGAGAAACGCCTGCACGCCCGGAGTAGGCACCACAGGCTTGCTCTGCGGCATCGCTGCCGAGAGAGCCCCCAGTCCTAGGGTTAGGGCCGCACCAGATACTAGCCGCCCCGAGAGCTTTTGCTGCCTTTTTTGAAAATTCATGACACTATGAACTCACTCCCTTCTAGGGTACGCCACTTTCACTATTATGTGCCAGTCATTCTCACAAGTTTATTCCTGATTTTTCCCTCAGTCTCCCTCACCCGAACCCACCTGCCTCTATTCGTTCCTCATTCCGGCACCCTCCCTTGCCGCAAGGGAGGGCTGAGGTGGGTTTAGTCCAGATACAAAAACTCACTTAAATTGAGAAGCGAGAGGCACAGGTAGGTTTGGGCTTGTTGGTCGGTGGCTCCTTTGAAGCGCAGGGTGTCTATGAGTCTTGTGCAGCGGGCGAGCTCGGCTTGCGTCGGGTCGCGCTGGGTGATGAGGGAGAAGGCGCGCTGGATAAACGGGACGGGGCGGTCCGTGACGTCTTTTTTCACGCGCTCGGCGAGAAGCTTTGCCTGCTGGTTCATGAGCGTGGAGTTGAGCATCGCGAGTGCCTGCGTGGGCTGAACCGTGGCGAAGCGGGCCGGGTTGGTGCGGTCGGTCTCACCCGCGTCGAAGCTCTCCAGCATCGGGTAGAGTAGCGAGCGCTTGACGAAGATATAGATGCTGCGCCGGTTCTTGTCCTCGGGCTTCATCTTGTCCGGGTACCAGTCCTTGCCGGGAATGGACTGCCCTGCCAGTACTTCTTTCTGAATATCAGGGTAGACCGAGGTGCCGAACTGTTGGAGATTCAGATTCCCACAAACGGCAAGCACGGAGTCGCGGACTTCCTCGGCGCTCAGGCGGCGCATGTCAAAGCGCCAAAAAAGCTCATTCTCGGGATCCGTCTTGAGCGCAATTGAGTTGCTGCGCGAGGACATCTGGTAGGTGCTGGAGAGAAGGATCAGGCGATGAATAGCCTTCATGCTCCAGCCCTTGGCCACAAACTCACTCGCCAACCAGTCGAGCAGCTCGGGATGGGTCGGAGCTGCGCCCTGGAAGCCGTAGTCGTTGGGCGTGCGGACGATGCCGCGCCCAAAGTGTCCCTGCCAGAGCCGATTGACCATCACGCGCGCCGGGAGCGGGTTGCTCGGGTTCGTGATCCAGTTAGCCAGTGCCGTCCGGCGGCCTGCGCTGGCGGCCAGAGGGTTGGGTTTGGCAATCCCGCCGCCTACGCAGCTCGGGAAGCCAGGCTCGACTTTCTCGCCGGGCGTCTCGCGGCTGCCACGCTTGAGGATAAATGTCTCGGCGGACTTCGGGCCGGTCTCGGTGACCACCAGCATCTTATTGACGGGCACCTCAGTCTTCTCTAAGTCCTCCACTTCCTTGAGCAGCTTCGTGCCCTCCGCCACTTGCGCGGGGTCAAGCTGGCCTTTGTAGGCGGCGAACTGCACAGGAATGCCCAGAGCACTGGTATTTTTTGCGGGCGAGAGCGGGCGGCGGGCAAACCCTGGCCCGGCCCACGCGACGTTCAGCCCCAGCGGCGAGGTGCCACTCTGGAAATACTCTAATCGCAACGTCACTTTCCCGGCAGGCAGCGTGATTTTCGCCCGCTTCTCATTGCCCTCACCGTGGGAACTATCGTAGTCAATGAGCTTCTGGCCGTTCACAAAGAGCCGCGAGCCATCGTCGGAGTCCAGCCAGAGCGTGTACTCCCCGGCGGCAGGCGCATTGAGGCTTCCTGTAAAGAGCTGCGCAAAGCTACCGTCGCGCTGCTTCACCGAGAGGTCTAGCATCGGCGCAGTGCCCGACGCAACGGGCGTGAGCTTGTCAAAGTCAGGAAGCGCCCCGAATGCGCCTTCGTAGTACTTCCAGCTCAGATCGGCCAAGTCAGTGGGCTTGAGCAGGGCATCTCGCTTTTGCAGAAACTCCTGCTGGAGTGCGGCGATCCGGGCGCGCTTTGCCGTGACCTCCTCGGCTTTCTCTTTGACGCGCTTTTCATAGTTCGCCTTTTCGGTATCACTCTCGAAGATTATTTTTTCGTCGGTGGGGCCGCCGTTTTTAAAATAATTGATGTTCTGGAAGATCGCCACAAACTGGTAGTAGTCTTTGGTGGGAATCGGGTCAATCTTATGGTCGTGGCAGCGGGCACAGTCGAGAGTCAGTCCTAAGAAAGCTTGGCCCACTGTCGTGACAATGTCATCAATGCTATCGTAGCGGGACTGTTCGGCGTCCACGGGCTCATCGTCCCAGACACCGAGGCGATAGAAACCCGTCGCGATCTGCGTCTCGTTGGTGGCATCAGGCAATTCATCGCCCGCGAGCTGCTCTTTTAGAAATCTATCGTAGGGCTTGTCGGCGTTGTAGCTCTTAATCACATAGTCACGGTAGCGCCACGGCTGCGGCTTAGGGTTGTCACGCTCGTAGCTATTGGTCTCGGCAAAGCGGACTAAGTCCAGCCACTGACGTCCCCATTTTTCGCCGTAGTGCGATGAGGCCAGTAATTTCTCGACCAGCGTCTCATACGCCTTCGGGTTCGTGTCGCGCTCAAAGGCCACCACTTCCTCGGGCGTGGGTGGCAGGCCAATCAGATCGTAGGTCAGGCGGCGAATCAGCTCACGGCGCGAGGCCGGGGCGCTGGGCAGGAGCTTCTTGTTCTCCAGCTTCGCCAGCACAAAGGCATCAATCGGGTTCTTCACCCACTCGCTCGCCAGCACGGGATTCTTGACTTTGGGAACAGCGGCACGCTTCACGGGCTGGAACGACCAGTGATTTTCACCCCCCGGCCCCCGTCCGACGGGGGGGGCTGCTATGGGCCACTTTGCACCGTCTTTGACCCAGGCCGCCAGTGCCTCTTGCTCGGGGATTCCGAGTTTGCCGCTCGGAGGCATCTTGACTTTGCCATCGTAGCGAACCGCCGACAAAACACGTTGCGCCGTTGCCGCATCGAACGCCTTGTCGAGCCGCACGCCGCCCTGCGCCGCCTGCTCGCCGTGGCAGGTCATACACTTGGCGAGGAGCAGCGGACGCACTTTTGACTCAAAAGCCAGCTCCCCGATCGGGCGAGGGAGCTTTTGGGCCAGTGCTGCCGTTGCGAGCAAAACTACTCCACTAAGAATTCCCCATTGCATTCGCATATCACGGTTATTATGCCGCATTGTGGGCTACAATAACAGTCATGAAGCGGACAATGGGGGTTCTTTTCGGAGGACTTTTACTCGGAGTGAGTTTGATGCCAGGCAAGGCGCAGGAACCGGTGGATGCCGAGTTCTTTGAGAAGCGCATTCGCCCGATTCTCACCGCGCGCTGCGTGTCGTGCCACGGGCCGGATATCCAACAAGGAAACCTCAGATTAGATGGGGCAGCGGCGCTCAAAAAAGGCGGCTCGCGCGGGGCAGCTCTCCCGGTCAATGGAACACTGCTCAAGGCAGTCAGCTACACCAATGCATCTCTGCTCATGCCCCCGAGCGGCAAACTCCCGGCGGGCGAGATCGCGCTGTTAGAGCAGTGGGTTAAAGGCGGCGCACCACTGCCAGCCAACACTACGCAGCCCCCCCCCAAGGCAGGTGGATCAAAAAAAGAGAGCTTTGATCTGACGAAGCGCCGCCAGCACTGGGCGTACAAGCAAGTCCAGCGCCCGCTGGAGCCGCCCATGGAAAAGAGCGGGATAGATGCTTTTGTGCTTGCCAAGCTTCAGAAATCCGGGCTGCACATGGCTCCCGAGGCCGATAAGCGAACCCTCATCCGGCGTGCCACTTTTGATCTGACGGGCCTGCCGCCCACACCACAAGAAATCGCTGCGTTTCTCACGGATACATCACCGAAAGCTTACGAAAAGCTGGTAGAGAGATTGCTGGCCTCGCCCGCCTACGGCGAGCGCTGGGCACGGCACTGGCTGGACCTGGTGCGCTACGGCGAGTCCATGGGCCATGAGCTGGATTTCGATATTCCCGAGGCATTTCAGTACAGAGACTATGTGATTCGGGCGCTGAACGCCGATGTCCCCTACGATAAATTTATGACGGAGCAGCTTGCGGGGGATTTACTGTCCACACCACGCTTTGACAGAGTCACAGGGCGCAACGAGTCGCTCACCGCCACGGGGTTTGTCTGGCTGGGTGAGGGCAAGCACTCGCCCGTGGATATCAAGCAGGAGCAGGCAGATCGCATTGACAACCAGATTGATGTGATCGGCAAGGCGTTTTTAGGTCAGACGGTGGCGTGTGCCCGCTGCCACGACCACAAATTCGACCCGATCCCCACCAAGGACTACTACGGCCTCTACGGCATGCTCCGAAGCTCGCGCTTCCAGCTCACTTCCTCAGATGGCCCCGAGACTTTCGGTAAGCCCGCGCAGGCTATTTCTCGCATTCGGACCGGCGTGGACCGGCGTGGCCTGAGCGATGCCTGGAAAGCCAGTCTCGCTGCCCTCCCCGACGAGAAGCTCAAGGCGGAGCTACAGGTGCTGAACCGCAAAGGCAACGGTGGTGAGTCAGACTTCCCTCTAAGCCAGTGGACTCCCAGTGGCGCGGCGATGATGACTCTGGCCAAGCCCGGTGAGCTGCTTCTCTCAGGCGATCCGCAAAAGCCCGTACTGGCTCTGGCACCTCGGACGATGGCGCACTCGGCGCTGAGTGGGCGGCGGCAAGAGGGCGCACTGCGCTCCCCGACGTTCACCATAGACAAGGACTATATCCATGTCAATGTCGCCGGTCAAAAAGGCCGTCTGCGCATCATTGTCGAGAGCTTTCAAGTGATCCGTGACCCGCTCTACGGCTTTCTGGGGCACACCATTGACTACCCCGAGCCGCAGTGGCGCACGATTGATCTGCGGATGGTCAAGGGCCGCCGCGCCTATGTCGAGCTCTCCGACAGTGCGCGCGATAACTTCTCCAACGGCAATCTAAGTGATACCAACAAGGGCCACGACGGCTGGATTCGCTGCGAGGGCGCGGTGCTCAGTAGCAGCAATGTCCCGCCTGGTGGAAACAGCCCGTACCCTATTCAGCGGGTTGCGGAACCGGTGAAGCAGAGCCTCAGCACGGCGTTAGATCACTGGGCAAGTCACTCCCTCACCGCAAGCGATACGCCTGCTCTTGACGTGCTCGACATGCTCCTGCGCAAGGGGGTTCTAGAGACGAAGCTCCTCGCCGATGCCAGCGCCCAAATTGCGGCCATTGACAACGCCCTCCCCGCGCCGACGCGTATTCTGGCGATGGCCGATGGCAACGGCGAGGACGAGAATGTCTTCCTGCGCGGCAACCACAAGTCCGCCGGATCAACTGCGCCGCGCCTGCAACTGGCACTCTGCGGCACGGAGAGTACGCCTATCACGGGTGTTGTGGGCAGTGGACGGCTTGAGCTCGCCCAGCGCCTCGCCAGCCCCCAACATCCGCTCACGGCGCGGGTGATCGTCAACCGGCTCTGGCACCACCACTTTGGGCGCGGAATTGTCGCCACCACCGATGACTTTGGGCACATGGGCCAGCTCCCGACGCACCCCGAGCTTCTGGACTACCTCGCAAGTGAACTCGTGGCAAAGAACTGGTCGCTCAAGGCCATGCACAAGCTCATTCTCACCAGCGCCACCTACAAGCAGCGCAGTGATATCGCCCCCACCGCCACGGCAACCAAGCTCGACCCGACCAATAAGCTCCTCTGGCGGATGAATGTCCGTAGATTAGAAGGCGAGGCGATCCGCGATAGCCTGCTCGCACTCTCAGGGCGCTTGGACAGGACGCTCTACGGCCCGCCGGTCAACACCTACCTGACAGAGTTCTCCGAGGGGCGCGGTCGGCCTGGCCAAGGCCCGCTCGATGGCAATGGGCGGCGCAGTATCTATCTCTCGGTGCGGCGCAACTTCCTCTCGCCCTGGCTCCAGTCCTTTGACTTTCCGACCCCCTTCACCTGCATCGGGCGTCGAAGCGTGAGTAATGTCCCCGCGCAGGCACTTGCCCTGATGAACGGCCCGTTTGTCCGTCAGCAAGCCGATGTCTGGGCCGACCGGTTACTCAAAGAACAACCCACCGCCACGCCCGAACAGCGTGTCGCCTGGCTCTACGAAAGCGCCTTTGGTCGCCCCGCAACTCCCAGCGAAGCCAAAGACGCCCTTGAGTTTGTGGAGGGGAGCAACGAGAAAGCCGTCTGGGCCGATCTGTGCCATGTCCTGCTCAATGTTAAAGAATTTATATTTATAAAATGAGTAGCTCTCCACGGCAAAAAAGCTTCTCGCAGTTCACACTAGAAGAGGCACTAGCACGACTCGATCTTGAAATCTTGCTGCCTTGGCAACCGGACTATACCGAGCGAGAGCCCAGCGCGTTTTTCACAGAGAAGCTCCATCGCCTAGATGCCTTTGACTTGCAGCGCTCGGAAGGTGCGAAGACACTCTTAATAGATGCCTTTTTTGAGGAAGCCATTCAGCCCTACACACGGCTTCGGATCTTCAAAGAGGCAACCCTTCGGGCGGAAATCGCTAGTGGCATGGTGGACTATCTCGTGGCCTCGCGCCGCCTCGTAGCCACCACACCGCTTCTCTGTGTGGTCGAAGCGAAAAAAGACAACTTTGAGCGTGGTTTAGCACAGTGCCTCGTGGAGATGCAAGCCTGCCACGAAGCCAATCAGAGTGCCGGACGGACACACGCCGTCTATGGAATTGTGACCAACGGCCAAGGCTGGCAGTTCTACAAACGAGAAACCAGCGGCGAGGTTTTTGAGACCGGGCTTTTCTCAAGCACCAACACGACGCAGCTTTTAGGCATGCTCGACTGGCTCTTTGCACGCTGCACCGAGCAACTGGAAGAAGAAAAATGACACGACGAGAAGTTCTCTCCACCGCCGCAACAGGCTTTGGTGGCCTCGCAGCATCAGCACTCTTTGCCGATGAGGCCGCAGCAAGCTCCCCCCACCCAGAGGGTACCCGGCGGGGGCAGGGGGGGCTGGGGCAAAAACTAGACCATCCAGCGAAAGCCAAGGCAGTGATCTTTCTGTACATGGACGGTGGCCCAAGCCAGATGGACACGTTTGATCCGAAGCCACGCCTGGAGAAAGACCACGGCAAGCCACTGCCAATGGACGTGCCACCGACACAGTTTAATAACAACGGAACGATTCTGAAATCCCCGTGGACATTTAAGAAATACGGTCAGAGTGGCCTAGATGTCAGCGAGCTGTTCCCCGAAGTGGCCAAGTGCGCCGATGATCTGTGTGTCATGCGCTCCATGACCAGCAACTTCTCGGAGCACACCAAC
>NZ_JAYUPA010000370.1:0-5093 GCF_043760365.1 Armatimonas sp. | reverse complement strand
GGGTCTGTTAAGATAAAATAGACTCTGTCGTTGACGTTAACGACAGAAAAATAACGCTGAAGATATTAAGATTTTAAATGAAAAAATTCAAAACACTTGTCACTATGAGTGCCCTTTCACTCGTATCAGTTGCTTACGCTAAACAAGGTGGCCCACCTTATGGCCCACCGCCTCCAACAGGAGGTTGGGTTTTCCAAATCATTCCTGAAGGAGTTGTTTCCGTTGTATGGTCTGGATTACCTCAATCTGCATCACAAAGCTGGCCATGGCCACAAATGTCTGCAAGTTTACATGGAAATATCGGACCATATGAGGGCACTTTAAATGCATCAACATCAGGTTCGTACCGAGTAAGAGCAACCTGGACAGGTGCTACCGAATCTCGCCCAGACAAACTCTCTATACTCGAAAATTCTTCTGCTTCTTATAATGCTAGAAATGGGAACGGGACGCCAGGAAGTGGAAGTGCAAGTAACAGTATCAGTCCATTTGTACCAAATTTGTTTGGTGGCCAAGCATCAGGAAAACGTGTTGTACAACTTAAAGTTACTGGCAATACCGTGGAGTATTCATCTAATACTTTGAGTGCAAACTCTCAAGCATCAGTTGGGCACGGTACCATAGGATTTTTCGGCATCTGGGTTGATTGTACTGCCATACAAGATCCACGAGCGGTATCAATTGGTAGAGGAGGCCGGTATGAATGGTATGATTCAAAACTTGTTGGACACGGAGATACCATTTATTCATACTTATCACAACTAACTTCTACAGGTTTAATTAGTAGTGACGTTATTTACAGCGCATCAATTGCAGGCCCATGGGGATCTCCACTCGATTGGACATGGTCAGGTGGTAGTAGCATAATCTCACAATATCAGTTTTCCTGTGTAGATAGGATGCCCATAGGAACACCAACCCAAGTATTAGCTTATGGAGGCCCCGTTTGGCAAGGCAGTCCAACTGGTGTATCAGAATCAACAATAACATATAAATTGACTGACCCAAGCGACGGAGCAATAGCAGATGCTAGCTATATTTTGAAGGTCCATGATCCAATTGAAAATTTCGAAAAAACGACAGGTGGCATGATAGAGGAGAGTGAACACCCGTCACACCATCGCGTATTTGGGCCTAAAGAACAACATGAATTACCAATAGATGAAGAATACAATGTAACAGTAGGAGGAAGTTGGACTTTTTCAATGGGCACACAAGAGTCGGGATTAATTCCTTGGTTGCCAATATTCGGTATTTCGTACAACACAAACCCTGACACTTATGTACGTCATGCAATTTGGAATAAGCCAATATTAGGTGGTCGTCATTTGCGTTTATATCGCCGTATTGGTTACAATCAACATATCATGAAATACTTAGTATATGATTTAATGGGTCAAGTGCGTTCGGCCCCTGAAGATGCAAGTGTCAAAACTTTGGCGTTCGGTTGGGAAAAAGTGGATGAGACGCAATTTTGGCTAGAGTTCAGTAATGAGTATGGTTTTTAAGAATGATTGACAGAGAAACCCACAAGACTATCCATTAAATTCTGGGAAGCATATTTCACGAAAATGGAAACAACTATAAGCATCGGCGGAAGTGTTGACGGTATGATTCTTAATGGAGATGCACCTGTACTCTGCGGGAAAATATTCATTAACGCATCTGCCATTGCTTGTATTCCTGATAATGCACTCATCAAGCTAGTCTACGCTTATAAGCAAGGATATAAACATGCAAAACATCAGTTCTACCTTCCCACCAGATATTAAGCTAGAATCATTAATCGCACAGAATATGCCTAATATCCGCAGTGCATTTATAAGCATTCTATTTCTTCATTCGAAAGGTAGAGCCCAAGAGGTTGCACTTATTTATGAAAAATTCATCAAAAAATCTGACAAAAACCCTCACATCAAAGCACAATATGCTTTTGCGCATTTTGTAGGAACCGTACTTTTTCAAGATAAACCAACACCTCAACAATCTAAAGTCGTATCGTATCTATTATCCGACGTTTCACTTTTACCATGCAATCAACTCCGTAAAGAGAGTCTGTCTGAACTACCAAAATCACCAGAAGCAAAAATAATGGCTGCCATGTATTATCGATATAATGCAAAATGGAAAACAGCTTTTGATCTATCAAATCAATCTATCAAATTGGATCCAAAATGGGGCTATGGTTACTACCTGCGCGGGCAATCAGCAAGAGCTCAAAATAACACAATCAAGAATAATAGCATAAAAATCAATAATGCAAATACTGCTATACATGATTTTGATAAAGCCGAAAAATTAAATCCCGAACTCAAATATCAAAATTTATATATCGAATACGTCAATGCATATTCTGACTTAGGTGACTACAAATCCGCACTAGCCTATATGGATAAGTTTCTTGGTATCGCCAAAAAACGAGAAGATTCCCCCAGAAAGATTCAAGAACTTTCCACATGGAGACAATCTATCGCCTCGCAAATTAAGCCCTAGCAACTGTGCTCTGCTTTAGCTTTAACAAGGATTCCGCCACTCCGACAATTGCGGCGGCGTCCATTCCGACTAATTCGCGCAGCTTGGGGATGGGGCCGTGCTCGACGAAGTGATTCGGGAGGCCGATTCTGGTCACTTGGACATCGGTGAGGCCACGGTCGGCGAGGAGTTCGATAATCGCGCTGCCAAAGCCTCCGGCCAGAATGCCGTCCTCGACCGTGATGAGCTTTTTCGTGCGACGAGCGAGCGCCAGAATCGCGACTTCATCGAGTGGCTTGACCCAGCGGGCGTTGATCACCTCCACGGAGTGACCTTGCGATTCCAGCGTGTTGGCGGCGATCAGCGCCTCGCTGACAATCGGGCCGTAGGTGAGAATCCCCAGATCGTCGCCGCGCCGTAGGGTCTCGGACTGGCCGAGCTGGATCGGGACGCACGTGTCCGTGAGGTTCTCACCGCCGCCACGCGGGTAGCGCAGTGCAATCGGGCCTTTGCGGTAGGCGAGGGCAAACTTGACCATCTCCCTCAGTTCCTGCGGGTCTTTAGGCGAGAGCAGGACGAGGTTTGGGATGGAGCGCAGGTAGGCAATGTCCATCGTCCCGTGGTGCGTCGCGCCGTCATCTCCCACCAGCCCCGCGCGATCTATCATAAAGACCACGGGCAGGTTCTGGATACAGACATCGTGGACAATCTGGTCGTAGGCACGCTGGAGGAAAGTGGAGTAAATCGCACAGACGGGCGTGAACCCCTCGGCGGCGAGCCCGGCGGCAAAAGTGACGGCGTGCTGCTCGGCGATCCCGACATCGAAGAAACGCTTGGGGAACTTGTCGGCGAACTTGGCCAGCCCAGTGCCATCGGGCATCGCGGCAGTGATAGCGACCACTTTATCGTTGTTCACGGCCACTTCGTTCAGGCTCTCGACAAAGGCCTGTGTGTAGGTGACACCGCTGGACTTCTTCTCCATCTTGCCGTCTTCAATCGAGAAGCCAGTGGTCGCGTGCCACGTGCGCTGGTCTTTCTCGGCGGGCTCGTAGCCCTTGCCCTTGGTGGTCAGAATATGGAGCAAAACGGGACCGTCGAGATGTTTGGCGTGCTCAAAGACCTGCACGAGGAAGTCCGTGTCGTGGCCATCAATCGGGCCGATGTACTGAAAGCCCAGCTCCTCAAAGAAAATCCCCGTGTTGGCCGGGGCGGCAAAATGCGTGGCGGCGTGCTTGGCCCCGGCAGCGGTTCGGTACAGAAGGCCGTCTTTGTTCAGACTGCGCTTGACCGTGCTCTCCACTTTTTGATACGTGGGCATGAGCCGCAGTTTTGCTAAGTACGTCGCCAGCGCCCCCACATTCTCGGCGATACTCATCTCATTGTCGTTAAGCACCACCAGCATCTTGGTCTTTTGGTCGCCGATATTGAGGAGCGCTTCGAGGGCCATTCCCCCCGTAAGCGAGCCGTCGCCGATGACTCCAATCACGCTCTCCGTGGAGCCGCGCAGATCACGTGCCTTGGCAAATCCAAGCGCCGCCGACAGGCTGGTGCTGGCGTGGCCCGCGCCAAAGAGATCGTACTCGCTCTCGTCGCGACGCAAGAAACCGGAGATTCCCTGATACTGCTTGATCGTATGGAGCTGCTTCCAGCGCCCCGTGAGCATCTTGTGCGGGTAGCACTGGTGCCCCACATCCCAGATCACTTTATCTTTGGGCAGCTCGAAAACTTTGTAGAGCGCCACCGTCAGCTCGACCACGCCGAGGTTGGGCGCAAAGTGCCCGCCTACTCGTGAGATGGTCTGGATGAGCCCCTGGCGCACCTCGTTGCAGAGTGCCTTGAGCTGGGCGGAGTCCATGGCCTTGAGATCAGCGGGACCGGTGAGCTGGTCAAGAATCGGGAAGGTGTCCATAATTTTCTTTTTTAACTTTGCCAAGCAAAGTTCTTCGCGCACATACTACCGCAGCAGTGCGGCATTGTCAAACAAGTCTAGCGAACTCTAACAAGGATACCAGGTTTTAGTTCCCATCTCCCCACCGCCAAGCCAACTCAAACTGCCAGACTTCTCTCATGCGTCTTTATCGGCATTTACTCTATTCTTTGTAAATTTGATATAACAAGCCGATGTGGAAGCGTGGAGGGAAAGAGCGCACGGACAACGAGCTGGTAGCGGCGTGTCTGGCGGGTGAGGCGGCGGCGGCGTGGGAGGCTCTGATCTTGCGCTACCAGCGATTGATCTTTCATATTCCCCTACGCATGGGATTTTCACAGGCCGACGCCGAGGATATTTTCCAGAATGTTAGCCTCAAGCTCTGCCTGCATCTTTCTGAGCTGCGCGACACGGAGCGCCTGGCGGGCTGGATCGCGCAAGTGGCGCGGCAGGAAGGCTTGAGGCTCCTGCGCCGCAAACCAACCACAGGCCTGGAAGACGCCGAAGCGCTCGCCGATACCCGTCTGCCCGAGGAGGACTTGCTCGCCGCCGAGCAAGTGCACTTAGTCCGGCAGGCGCTGGAGTGCTTGCCCGAGAAGTGCCAAAAACTGCTGGGGCTGCTCTATGCCGACGAAGCCGCACCGTATGCCGAGATCTCACAGAAGCTAGGGATTCCCGTGGGGAGCATTGGGCC
>NZ_JAYUPA010000369.1:0-5096 GCF_043760365.1 Armatimonas sp. | reverse complement strand
CGGAGAGGTTCCCGGAGTTCACCACGGCGCGCAGCGGCAGGCTCACGATGCGACGAATTAGTTTGTCGCACTCCTGACACTGGATCAGGGGCGCATCGGACATGCGCTGAAACACTTCCTGAGTACCGCCACAGGTCTCACAAGGGTCATCGCAGCGGTAGGTGTAGGTAGGCATGGGGCTATTTTATCGCGTACAATGGCTGTATGGTTACTGTCACCGACGAACAGGTTGCCTCGTTTCGCGCCCAGGGTTTTGTACACATCCCCGGCGTGATCTCCCCGAGTGAGGCCGCGCATTTCTACGAAGCCGCCCTCGACTATACCCGCCGCAACCCGCCCCTCTCCAATCGCCCGGTCTTTGATCAGCACGTGAATGTCTGGACCCACGACGATGCCATGCGGGCGCTCACGCTTCACCCGAGCCTGGCAGCGGCGGCGAGAACGCTCAATGGCACCGAGCTGCGGCTCTGGCACGACCAGATTCTGATCAAGCAGCCACACAACAATGCCGCCACGGAGTTTCATCAAGACCAGCCCTACTGGCCGCATGCAACCTCGCCAAATCCCATCTCGGCCTGGATCGCTCTGTGCGATGTTCCCGCCGAGAAAGGCTGCATGACGTTTCTGCCGGGTTCGTTCAAGCACACCGATCTACCCGCCCAGAACCTCTCCGATGCCCGTAGCCTCTTTCAGATCGAGCCGGAGTTTGTCTGGTTTCCGCGTGTGACCGTGCCTCTCAAGGCGGGTGACTGCACGTTTCATCATGGCCGCTGCGCCCACATGGCGACCCCCAACTTCACCGATGACCCGCGTGTGGCGCACATTGTGATCTTCATGGAGACGAGCACTGCCTACAGCGGACGCGGCCACGTGGTCACCGATCCGCTGGGCTTGACGATTGGGGAGCCGATTACGGGCGATTTATTCCCTCTCATGTGACGTTAATGTGCCTACCAAGTCAAGGCTTCGGGGGCGGCGGCGAAAAGTCCTTTTAGTCGGGGGATGCGTGCGTGCCAGCGCTGCATCTCTTTCCAGACGGTTCGTTGTGGGACACCCTGAAAGAGTGGCACTTTAGTAGCGCGTTCCTCAGGAGCTAGTTGTGCCAGCCGCGTCAATCGCTCACAGTAGGCATCGTAGGCAAACTCTCTGGCACTATCGAGTCCACGCTCATTGAGCTTGAGAATCTGGTTGATGGTGTACTCCACACGAGCACACTTTCGCGAATCAGTAGTATCTGCTTCAAAGAGGAAGGTTTCGAAGTCCAGCCGAATGAGTGCCTGAGGATCTTCGGCACGCAAGTCAAGAAAAACCGGATTGCCGATAGCGGGAGCACCGCTCCAGCTTGTTTCCTCGTCAAACTCCGCCCCCGTCGCCGCTCGAAAGATCGCCCAGCGAGCCAGCTTGTGCTTGGAGTTACAGTTATGGCAAGCGAAGAGATAGTTTTCCCAGAGAAACGCACGTTCAGGGTAGTGACTCTTGGGCCAGATATGCTCCACGGGCGAGGGCTCGTTGGTTTCACAGTAACAACAGTAACCATTGGGACAGAGCATCAGAAGCGCCGTCTTCACCGCCTCGAAAGGTTTGTTATCCGTCCGGTTGTTCCAGAGTCGCTCCGCTGTCGCTTTTTTCTCTGCAAAAGTCGCATGACTATTGACTGCGTCCTGAAGCGCTCGGAGTTTCTCTATTGCCGCTGGAGGGCAGTTTGAGGGAGGAATCAGCAGCACGGAAGCCTACCCCTTCATCCGCAAGGCAGAGAGCGGAAGCGCCGCCCGTAGCTCTTGGAGTTCTTTCTTATCCGCCTCAGTGAGCTGCCCATCCCACTCTTTATTGTTCAGTTCCGTCAGCCGTACCAGCTTCTTCTGCCCTTCATCGGAGCGCCCAATCTCCCCAAAAGCATCCAACATATACGCTTCTTGGATACTTCCGTACTTTACCCGGTTCAGCTCTTCCTCTGTTAAAAATCGTCCCGTCTCATCGGTTCCTGGCGTAGGTAAAACAAAGACGGAATCAGCCGCCCAACAAATCAGCGGAGAATGAGTCGTCACAATGAACTGCATATTAGGAAAATGTTCTTTAAACCATTGGCCAATTCGCCGCTGCCATGATGGATGCAAGTGAGCATCTACTTCATCAATTTGAACAACACCTGGTACAATAATTTCAGTATAGTCATCACCCCTAAACATTTTCTCAAAACCGAACCATTTATTAATCTGCTTTAATATCTCAATCACCATAGAAAGCACGGATAAATAACCATCTGACATTTGATTTATTGGAATTTCAGATCCATTTCCCCTCTTTAAAAAAATTCCTTTAGAACTAACAGAGCTAATACTACATCCTTCAGGTAATATATTAGTATTATTAATAAAATTCAATATGTTCTCAAGATTTCTTTCTGAATCCAAATCACCTTCAGCTTTAGCATGACTAAGTTTCAAAATCCAGGATATAGCTCCTTCATATGACAAACTCTGAAAAATTCCTATCTGATTAAAAAGAGATGGATTACTTTCCTTTATTTCTTCCGAAAAATTATCTTTACTAAAATTCCTATTGTGTCCAAAAGAAATAAAGAATGTTCTTGAAATATCAGTTTCATAATCTATGGAATCACCACCGGCAAATCTAGTTATCTTTTTTTCTATTTTAAATTCAGGAAATTTGTAGTTCGATCCATTTTTATTAGGATCATATATTTTAGGAAAACCATTAAAATCAGTAACTGTATCAAAATCTTTATCTATAGTAATAATAATTTCTGCCCTATAGAAATCTTCCCCTATTCTCAGAATCGCGGGTTCGGATTGAACAGCCCGTATAACATTTAGGAAACTTAACCAGCAAATAGCAGTACCTCTCAAAAAGCTGGTCTTCCCTAATCCATTATCACCTAATACGACATGCCATCCAGCCCCCTCTAAATTTTTCCCATAACTATTTTGTCTTCGCCAAATATCCAAAGGGAGTTCCCAGACAAGGTGTTTTACGGAGCGTATATTTTCAATCTCAACGCGGCGGATGTGCATAAGATGACTTTCTTTTTCGGGAGCATTTTTAGACTTTGTGGAGCAATTTTACAAATCTTGGCGTGCCTGTAATTTTTCAGGAAGTTTATAAATCTTTGTAGAGAAACTTATATTTTTATAGGAGTATGTTAGGCTTTCTGGTTTCGTTTTGCAAAGTGTGGAGTTTGCTTACAAAGTTTAGCTGATTTCTGATTTTTGTAGAATCTATTTTATCTTTCTCGCTGATGGCAACTCTTTTTAGAAACAGGCGTGTTTTTTACCTTTGACAATCTCCCCCCCTTCCTACCCCTCGCTTTGTTCGTACTTGTCTTTCAGGCCCGAGACCACACTTGGGTCGGCGAGGGTGGTGGTGTCGCCCAGTGCGCGTCCTTCGGCGATGTCTCGCAGCAGGCGGCGCATGATCTTTCCGGAGCGTGTTTTAGGAAGCTCCGCCGTGAAGAGGATGTCGTCGGGGCGGCAGATAGGCCCGAGCTTCTGGCCGACATGCAACTTGAGGATTTTGATCAGCGCTTCATCGGCGGTCAGGCCCTCTTTGATCGTCACAAAGGCGCAGATTGCCTGGCCCTTGATGGCATCGGTGCGGCCAATGACGGCGGCTTCGGCGACGGCGTGGTGGTCTACGAGCGCGGACTCCACCTCCATCGTGGAGATATTGTGTCCGGCCACCAGCATGATGTCGTCCACGCGGCCTAGAAGCCAGAAGTAGCCGTCGGTGTCTTTTCGGGCGCCATCGCCGGCGAAGTAGAGGTTCTTCGCGCCGAACTTGCTCCAGTAGACACTCTGATAGCGCACATCGTCTCGCCAGAGGGTGCGCAACATCGCGGGCCACGGCTTCTGAATCACCAGCAGACCATCTTTGCCCGCCGGAACCGGGTTGCCCTCCTCATCCACAACATCCATTGCGATACCGGGAAAGGGGCGCGTCGCGCTGCCGGGCTTGGTGCTGACAATGCCAGGGAGCGGGGTAATCATCTGCGCACCCGTCTCGGTCTGCCACCAGGTATCCACAATCGGGCAGTTTTCCCCTCCAACATTCTCGTGGTACCAGAGCCATGCCTCGGGATTGATCGGCTCACCGACGGAGCCTAAAAGCCGCAGGCTGGTCAGATCGTGTTTTTCTAAGTGCTCCGTGCCCCACTTCATGAACGAGCGGATCGCGGTGGGGGCCGTGTAGAAAACGCTCACACCGTATTTTTCAATCGTGGCCCAGAACCGATCCCGCGCGGGCCAGTCCGGTGCGCCCTCGTACATCAGCACCGTGGCACCTGCGGCGAGCGGACCGTAGACCACGTAGCTATGGCCCGTCACCCAGCCCACATCGGCGGTGCACCAGAAGACATCGGTGTCTTTAATATCAAATGTCCACTGGAAAGTGGCGTTTGCCTGCGTTAAGTAGCCGCCCGTCGTGTGATAGATTCCCTTGGGCTTGCCCGTGGAGCCGGAGGTGTAGAGAATAAAAAGGCCGTCCTCGCTATCCACCGCCACGGGTTCCGTCAGGCGCGGGGCGTCTTCGACGAGCCGGTGCCACCAGTGATCCCGTCCCTCAACCATAGGCACGAGAGTGGGATCGAGCGCACGGCTCAGCACCACCATACTCTCCACCGTCGGGCAGGCACCGTCCTCCAGCGCGGCATCAGCGGCATCTTTCAGGCGGACGATATTGCCACGCCGCCAGCTCCCGCTGCTCGTGACGACAACTTTGCTCTGGCTATCATTGATGCGCTCGCGCAGGCTGTCGGCGGAGAACCCCCCAAATACGACACTATGAATTGCGCCGATCCGGGTGCAGGCAAGCATCGCAATCGCGGCCTCGGGGATCATCGGCAGGTAGATTGTCACGCGGTCGCCCTTGCCCACGCCCAGATTGGTCAGCACCCCGGCAAATTTATTCACCTCGCGCCACAGATCGTGGTAGGTCAGCACGCGTGTGTCGCCCGGCTCGCCCTCGAAGATAATCGCGGCCTTGTTGCGGCGCGCCGTGCTCAGGTGCCGATCGAGGCAGTTCGCGCTCACATTGAGCTTGCCGCCCACAAACCACTTTGCATGCGGCGGGTTCCACTCACA
>NZ_JAYUPA010000368.1:0-5098 GCF_043760365.1 Armatimonas sp. | reverse complement strand
TCCTGGTAGGCATCCCGTGCCTCTTTCCAGTGTCCGGCGCGGTAGCAGAGCTGGGCAAACTCCAGAAAGGGCTTCCAGGCGCGAGGGTGGCGCTGGAGCTGTCGCCGCCGCGTAGCGATCTCCGCTTCCTGAGAGACAAGGCGCGACTCACCCCGTAGGCAAAGCTGGAGTTCTCCCCCACTGGGCAGAGCCACGGTGATAATCCGGGCATCGTGGACAATCTCGGTCAGGGCGCGCTCGGCGACGGCAAGCGCCAGGAAAGGGGCAAGTTGTGGCTGGAGTTGGCGGCGGGCACGGTGGATGCGTTGCATGGCTGTCTCCACGCGAATCCCAAGTTGCGCCGCGATCTCTTTGTGGGAATACTCCTCCAAAAAGAGTTTGAAGGGCTGCCGGTAGAGATGGGGGAGTGCATTGATCGCCTCCGCCACGAACTGGAGTAGCTCACGCTCCTCAATCATCTCCTGGACGAGAGGAATCGCGCCGGGCCGCTCCTCCCAGAGCTCGTGGGGGAGCCCGCCATGCCACTGCTGCCGCCGACGAAACCGCTCCCGCACTTTGAGACACAGGCGCTTGGCAATCTCCAGGAGCCAGGCCTCGAAACCCACTCCTGTGGCGGTACGGTCTTCGTAGCGATCCAAAGCATGGAGGGCACGGATAAAGGTCTCCGTGGCGATATCCGCAGGATCCACCACGGGGTCCACCGCCCCTCCGGCAAGGTAGCGTCGGCAGAGAGTCATTACCTGTGGCTCGTAGCGGTGCCAGAGGACAGCAAACGCCTCATTTTCTCCCGCACGGGCCAGGCGGATTAGCTCGGTATCGCTACGATTCATAGGAAAACCTTCCTTGCTGCCGCAACGCAAGGACTCTTTTCTCCCTGGGTTCGCTCTACGCACCAAGCCCGGCACCGCTGGCGCGGGCGGGCTCGACTTGGCGGCGGGCACGGCGCTCTTTGACAATTTCATCCGTGGCGAGGGCCTTGAGCGGGTCGGCGGGGCGACCGATCTCCTCGCGCGTGGCGGCCAGAATCGGGCGGACATCGGTCTCGTAGGCATCACGGAGGATGGCATGAGCACCCATGACATCCCCTGCGACTTGCAGCCCGGCGAGGGCGGCGCGGTCCACCAAGAGCGCCTTGGCGTAGGCGGTCTGCACATTGAGAACACTCAGCACCATGGCCTCGATCTTCTTCTCCACGGT
Source organism: Armatimonas sp. (assembly GCF_043760365.1). Taxonomy (GTDB): domain Bacteria; phylum Armatimonadota; class Armatimonadia; order Armatimonadales; family Armatimonadaceae; genus Armatimonas. Next base: position 3,901 of record NZ_JAYUPA010000368.1, on the reverse strand, counting down.
GTGGCTCTGATCCAACATATACGCTGTCTGGAACGCAGTTTTACCGTCGTTGCCGTTGATCAGCTCATGAAAGATGCAGAACAGCGCGTAGGGGTTGGCGCTCCCGACAATCAGGTCATCGTCGGCGTAGCGCCTATCGTTGAAGTGGAAGCCCCCGAGGCGGCCCTCAGAAATCAGCGTGGCGACGATAAACTCGATATTGGTGTAGTGGCCGTGGTGCCCTGTGTCCACGAGCACTTTCGCCCGCTCGCCCAGCTTCTGGCAGACTGTGTAGCTCGTGCCCCAGTCGGCCAGATCGGTGTGGTAGAACGCGGGCTCGAAGAGTTTGTACTCCACCAGCATCTCACCATCCGATGGCATCGCGGCGTAGCCCTCAGCAAGTGAGTCAATAAGCCGCTGGCGGCGGGATTTAATATCATCCTGGCCGGGGTAGTTCGTCCCATCAGCCAGCCAGATGCTCAGGAGTTTGCTACCCGTCACCTTCATGATCTCGGCGCACTCTTCGAGATGCGCGACGGCTTTCTTACGAATTTTAGCATCGGGGTTACAGACCGAGCCAAGCTTGTAGGCATGATCCTGAAAGAGATTCGGGTTGATCGCCCCAATGGCGACCCCCTCACTTTTCGCAAAATCCGCAATATCGGCCCACGTCTTGCCCACGGGCGGCAAGTCCCACGGAATATGCACGGCAACGGTCGGACAGACACCCGTCAAGCGATGCACCGTCGCGGCATCCTCTATCTTCTCGTAGATATCACGGGCAACTCCCGGCTCGGGAAAGGCTCCAAAACGGGTACCCGCATTGGCAAAGCCCCAGGAGGGCAGCTCGATAGGAAGGGCGCGCAGCGCGGCGCGGATTTGCTCTTGATTTGTCTCAGTGCTCATGCCCGTTGATTCGTGGCGTGCGGGGCGTTTTCCTGCCGCCGATTGGAAATCGGCGTCTGCAATGGCGCAAGCGCCACGAAGCCCGTGCCGGGCTGGGAATTTGCCTGCTTTATCCCCAGCTTCCAAGACCAAGATCGTAGAGAGGCTGAAGCGAGTCGCGGGGTTTCGACGGCTTTTGCCAAGGCCAGAGACGCTTTGAGGAAGTTTGTACAGGAGCTTGCAAAGCTTTCAAAGTCGTTTCGATTTGGGTTGGAAGGTGTTCATCTAAGTGCTGTATTTCATCCAAAAGCTCGCCGATCTGAGAATCAAAGCCTAGGTCAGTCATCTGAAAAATATCGAGCGGCTCCAGCAGAACGTAGGGTAACTGAAGCACCGGGCGTGCGAGAAACGCTTTCGTTTCCTCAATCAGAGGCTGAGCATGCGGATGAGTAAGCTGGTCAAAAAACACAAAAAGCCGCTCGCGCCCTTGTGCCAACTCTCCCAGGATCGCAACTTCGCCTTCGTCGGGCCAATCAAACGAAGGGCAAATTCGTGGTGATGCCGAGACCAGCAGCTTGAAGGCAAGCGGAATATCGTAGGCATACTCTCCAAGAAGTAGGGGTTTTGTCTTTGCCCCTTCACCGGGGACAAAATCGAGAGCATAGAGTGAGCAACGATTGGCCATCTTAACCCAATTATAGCCCGGCACGGGCTTCGCGGCGCGAAGCGCCATTGGAGACGCCGGTTTCCAACCGGCGGCGGGTAAAATCGCTCCATGAGTTTTCGAGAGTTTCAGGACTATAAGCCCCGTGTCGCGCTGATTGGGGCCGGGTGGTACGGTAAGTGTGATCTTTTCCGGCTGCTACAAGTTGCCCCAAATGCAGACGTTGTCGCGCTGTGCGATGTGGACAAGAGGATGCTCTCTGAGGCGGCGGACTTGGTGGCGAGCAAGCAAGCGTCGAAGAAGCGCCCTGCGACTTTTGCGGACTATAGAACACTGCTCAAAGAGACCAAGCCGGAGCTGGTCATTATCGGGACTCCCGACCACTGGCACGCGCTCCAGGCGATCGCCGCGATGGAGGCGGGGGCGGATATCTACTGCCAGAAGCCGATCTCCGTGGATATTGCCGAGGGTCAGGCAATGCTCGCGGCGGCGCGAAAACATAAAAGAGTGGTGCAGATCGGGACGCAGCGAAGAAGTACGCCGCATCTGGTCGAGGCGCGGGAGCTTCTGCGCGAGGGCAAGCTGGGCAAGATCGGGCTGGTGGAGACGTGCTGCTACTATCATATGCGCTCGTCGAGCCGTGCCGCCAACACCACGCCGCCGGAAAATCTGGACTGGGAAATGTGGACGGGTCCCGCACCGTTGCTGCCCTACAACCCGATTGCCCATCCCAGAAGCTGGCGGGCGTTTATGGAGTACGGCAATGGCATTGTTGGGGACATGTGCGTGCACATGCTCGACATGACCCGCTGGATGCTGGGCCTCGGCTGGCCCAAGAGCGTGTCGTCCTCAGGGGGCATTTTTATGGACAAGGCCAGTATCGCCAACATCACCGATACTCAGACGGCAAGCTTCGATTTTGGCGAGACGCAAGTGCTCTGGCAGCATAGAAGCTGGGGGGATGCACCCGATGCCAAGTACCCCTGGTCCGCGATTTTCTACGGCGAGAAAGGCGTGCTCAAGGCCAGTGTCAATGGCTACGACTTTCTCCCCAGCCGTGGCCCCGCCGTCCATAAAGACGTCACTTTTGAGCTAGAGCAGTTCCCCGACGACAAGACGGAAAAAGACTTAGAAAAGCACGTCGCCCCGGCTATTCGCTACCACATGGCCGACTGGCTCAAAGCCGTCCAGGCGCGTAGCAAGCCCGTCGCAGACATTGAGGAGGGCCATATCTCCACGGCAAGCTGCATCCTGGCCAACCTCGCGCAACAAACCGGGCGGACACTCACCTGGGACGTCCAAACCCAACGCATCGCCGGGGACGATACCGCCAACAAGCTCCTGCACCGCCCGTACAGAAAGCCCTGGGTGCACCCTTAGAGACGGCGATTTCAATCGGCGGTATAATAGCGAACATCTGCTTGCCAGAAAAGAATAGATTGCCGGAGAGTATATTTTGGAACTGAAGTTTATTGCGATTGAGAAAGTGATTGAGGATCCTGACCAGCCCCGTAAGGTGCTAGACGAAGCGGCTCTGGCGGGTCTGGCGGACTCGATTCGTCAGCATGGGCTGCTCAACCCCATCACCGTGATCGCGCTGGAGGGTGTGGATGCCTACCGTATTGTTACGGGTGAGCGCCGCTGGCGCGCGTCGCAGCAGGCCGGACTGCTAGAGCTAGCCTGCATCGTGCGCAGCCTCGCCGATGAGACGCCCGAGAAGATGGCCGAGCAGCTTGTGGAGAACCTCCAGCGTGAGGACTTAACGCCACTGGATAAGGCAAAGGCATTCACACAGCTCAAGCAAACTCTGGGCGCAACCAATAAAGAAATCGGGCAGCGTCTGGGAATCTCCGAGCGCACCGTGGGCTATTTGCTCGACTTATTGGATCTGCCTGAAGCGATCTCCGAGCAGATTATCTCGTCACCTAACCGCCCCGCCGACGGTAACCTCACCGAGAAGCACGGGCGATTTCTGCGCCAGCTCAACGAGCTGCCGGACTTGCAGGCGCACTTAGTCGAGAAGATCAAGGGCGAAAAACTCTCCGCCGATGATACCGGGAAAGTGGCCAAAGCCATCCGCGAGAGCCCCGCCCTCGCCGATGAGATTCTTGCCGCCCCCGTGATGGAGCTCCCTAGCCTGCTCGGCAAGCGCGACGACACCACTTTCAGTGCTGGGCGCGGCATGGCCAAGATCGTCGAGAAAATCCCTGCGATGCTCGAAGAGATCAAGCTAGAGCGCGCCTCGGCTGCCGATCTGCCACTGCTTGAAGAAAAGCTCACGGCGGCGCGCAAGGCCATAGACGAAAAACTCGCCGAGGTCAAAGCCGCCCAGCGCTCGTAAACTCCGTCGGTTGAAACCGGCGTCTGCAGTAG
>NZ_JAYUPA010000367.1:0-5098 GCF_043760365.1 Armatimonas sp. | reverse complement strand
AGCTCCCCCGACTGGATTCGAACCAGTGACCCTTCGGTTAACAGCCGAATGCTCTACCGCTGAGCTACAAGGGAACGGCGTTCAGGGTTATATCACACCTTACTTTACGATGCAAGACTACCGCAAAATTTGGGTGCAAGACAATGATCGGAAATTGTGACTAGAGAGCCAGCCCAAACCCGAAAAATCGGGAGTCGAGACAGGCTAATCGCATAAACTTTTGCGGCACATCCAACCTGTGATTTGTGCATATTTATTGATAGTATTTCGTGATTTCAGTAGAGGCCCCTATGGATGACTCTCACTCCTCGGGAGACCAATCCTCTCAGTAATTGATAGATGTTTTGTATTGTTGCTGAGGGACTTCAAGTATATGCGATTAGCCTGGGAGTCGAGAAGGCCCTGTCAGCAGTTGACCGTATAATAGGGCACGATGATTAGCATTGACCTCTGCGATGGCAAGATAACCCAGGGGGACATCGCCCCCGAGCGTATCAGCGAGTTCCTCCTGTCTGCTGGCAATACCCCAGAGACCGCACAAAACACGCCTGGTCGCCACAGTAAAGCCAGCTCTCCAAAGGCTACCAAAGCCAGCCGCCCGACTCTCTGGGTGGATGTCAGCTCGCCTACTGAAGACGACTGGAAGGCGCTGGAGGAGGAGTTCGACTTCCACCACCTCGCGCTGGAGGACGCCCGAAAACAGAACCAGCGGCCCAAGGTGGACAGCTACGAGGGGTATCTCTTCCTCTCTGTCCACGCTTGGTCGGGGGCCACAAAGCCCACCGATGATCTGGAGGCAGTCACCCACGAGATAGACATCTTCCTTGGCCCTAACTACCTGGTGACCATTCACAACGAGGTCAATGGCCCGATTGACGAGACGCGCCGACGCTTGCAACAGAACCCGGAGCACCTCCGAAGCGAGCCGGGCTTTCTGCTCTACCTACTGCTGGATGCCCTGGTGGACGAGTACTTCCCCGCGATGGATGAGCTGGACACGGAGATAGACCGGGTGGAGATGGTAATCTATGAATCAAACGACATCCCCGACTTCAAGCCCGCCGTTCTGCTCAAGAAGCGCCTGCTGCTCTTGCGCCAAGCGGTCTCACCGCTTCGGGATGTCATCAATCAGCTCCTACGCATCGACAATCCGATCCTTATCTCCCCCGAAACACGCGTCTTCTACCAGGATGTCTACGACCATACCCTGCGCCTTGTCGAGCAGGTGGACTTGCACCGCGACATCATGGGCGGGGTTATGGATGTGCTGATGTCGCAGACGAGCAACCGGCTCAACCAGGTAATGAAGACTCTCACCGGAATCTCCACGATCCTGATGAGTGCGGCTCTCATCGCGGGAATCTACGGGATGAACTTCAAGAACATGCCAGAGCTGAACTGGCAAAACGGCTATTTTATGGCGTTGGGGCTTATGGCCGCTATGGCAACGACCTTGGTGCTCTACTTCAAGAAGATCAAATGGTTTTAAGACCCCTCACAGGTACATAGAGACCATTAAGGCACGCGAGATATTAGACTCACGCGGCAATCCTACCGTGACAAAAATGCCCCTCTCCCACCCAGGTAGCGGGTTTGTTATTGGGAGAGGTGGCCGGGGGTGAGGGCTTAGATCGCCACTTCTTTACCCTGCTCGGCGGAGGCGTAAATGCCGCTGAGCATCTTCTGCACCATGACGCCGTGCTCGACGGGGCACTCGTTGGGGCGACCGTCGCGCACAACCTCGATGAAGTGCTGGATCTTGTACTGCCACATGTCCCACTTGGGGTAGTACGCGGGGGTGGCGTTGATCATGTAGCCCTCCCAGTCCGTGTAGGTCTCCGACGTGCTCCAGATGACGCCGCCCTTCTCGCCCATGATCTGAATGTCGAAGACATCCTCCTTGATATGGTTGCAGAAGCTCGACTCCAGCGTGAGAATCGTGCCGTTGTCGAAGCGGATCATCCCAGCGGCCAGATCCTCGACTGTGTAGGTCTCATGGTCCCAGTTGGGCCACTGGCTCTTCACTTCGCTAGGCTTGTTTCCCATCCAGGTCCAGGTGTTACCGGTCGCGGTGACCGGGGTGGGGTTGCCGATGAGGCTGTGTGCGGTGTCCAAAATATGCACGCCAATATCAATCATCGGGCCACCGCCTTGTAGCTCTTTACGGCCAAAGACGCCCCAGTTAGGGATGCCACGGCGACGCAGGGCCTGGGCGCGCACATACATAATTTTCCCGAATGCGCCGCTCTCGATCAGATCGCGGACGTACTTAGAGCGGGGCTCGTAGCGGTGCTGGAAGCCCATGACGAACTTCACGCCATTGGCATGAACCGCATCGGCGATTGCCTGCGCCTCGGTGGGGTTCATCGCAATCGGCTTCTCACAGAGAATATCTTTGCCCGCGTTGGCCGCCGCAATCGCTGCCTTGGCATGCACACCGTTGGGCGTACACACCGAGATGGCGTCAATGTCGCCCCCCACGGTCTTGAGCATCTCATTGAAATCCGTGAAGCAGTGGTCGGTAGCGACACCATGCTTGTTGTGCATCACGTCAAGGGCCACCTGGCGAATATCCGCACCTGCGACGATCGAGACACCGGGAATCTTAGTCATGTAGCCGATGTGGGTCTGCGCGATCCCACCACAGCCAATAAAGCCGACACGGAGGGGCTTGGCCTCAACAGCAGTACCCTCGGAGATTGTTGTGATTTCTGTATCCATTGAAAAAACCTTCCGGGTAAAACCTTACGCCAGACCCGTGCCATAATCCTGCCGGGGCCGTAAAATTCCTCAATGATTTCTGTTATTCTCCATGAGCCCGACATGCCCCAGAACACCGGCAATATCGTCCGGCTCTGCGCCAACGCGGGTGCGGCGCTGCATCTGATCGAGCCGCTGGGCTTTGCCTGGGACGACAAGCGCCTGCGCCGGGCGCATTTAGATTATGAAGAGTTCGCCGAGGTCCAGCGCCACGCAAGCTGGAACGCCTGCAAGGTTGCCCTCACCGGGAACCGCCTCTTTGCCATCGAGACCGGCGGTGATGCTACGCCCTACGAAACCGAGTTCCAGCCCGGCGATGCGCTTCTCTTTGGCTCGGAGTCACGCGGCCTCCCGGAGGATATTCTTAGTGAGGTAACCGTACTGACGCTTCCCATGATGCCGGGAAGCCGGAGCCTCAATCTCTCCAACGCCGTCGCCATCACGGTTTATGAGGCGTGGCGTCAGCTTGGTTTTGCCGCCGCCACGCCTCTGGGAACCACGCCTCGGGAACGCTCGTTTACGTTCTTCAACGGCAACCCAAACCAATTTATCCCCCCGCCCGGCGGGGGCTAGGGGGTGGGTTATTTTTCCGCTTGCGGCCAGATCTGATCCCACGCCGCCATCCAGTTGTCGGCCTTGCTCTGCACCTTGAGCTTCTCAATGACCTCAACGCCGTGTTTATTCCGAAACTGCCCGACTTTGTCTACGGTCTCGACCTCGACCGTGATCGTGGTGGGGGAGCCCACGGTGTAGACGTGGCCTTTCTTCACCCGAGAGAGCGCCTCGCGGGCACCGTCCTCAATCATTTGCCGGGCGCGCACCGGCGGAATCTGACGGGCGGAGTAGCGCGAGAGCCCACGCTTCACGGCGACATAGACCGGGTCATCGCCGAGAATCTCGCGACCCTCACGGCAGGTGGCTTCATCGCCCGTAACCAGCGCGACCGGGCAGCCGAAGTCGTCGTTGAACCAGAGATTACGCCAGGTGACGGTCGAGATCGTGTGGCACATCACGCCATCGGGAGTTCCGGCGCGGGCGTGCATCCCGACGCACAGACACGCATCGCAGCCTTGCTCCAAAAGCTCGGTGTAGCGGCTCCAGGTGTGGTGCGCCACCCACTCGCAGGCGGGATGCAGCAGCTCGGGGACGTACGAGTTAAAGGTCCAGTCGCCGCCCGCACCGTGGCAGTCCACCGCCACGATCTCCGTTGCGCCCGCCGCCACCGCACCACGGACGGCAGCATTGATCTCCTCCGTGTAGAGCCGCCTTCCTTCCTCAAACATCGGAGAGCCGCCCTCGACCTGCTTCCAGGTGACAATCCCACTCACCCCTTCCATATCCGACATGATCAAAACACGCATCTTCGCTCACTCCCTACTTTTCTCAGAAGTCTACCCCTGAACGCCATTAAAAAAACTCTTTAGTCACCAGAGAATCCAGTCGAAACCAGGAGAGGAAGAGGAGATTGATTCGGCTTATGCTACGAGGACTATACGAGAGTGCAATGGGAATGATGGCACGGCAAGCCCACCAGGATATCACTGCCAATAACCTTGCCAATGTCAACTCCACCGGTTTTCAGCGCGAGGTACTCGCGCTCAGCAGTCGCTTTGCCTTGCCGGACGAGAAGCGTGCTGCCAAAGTCTCCCCCTTCACAACTCCTCTCGCAACCGACCCCATGTCCGTGCGAGACACCACGCCAGGCGCTATCCAACCCACGGGCAACCCACACGATGTGGCGCTTTCAGGCCCAGGCTACCTGATGGTGCAGTCGGCGGGTGGCCCACGCCTCGTTCGCAGTGCCTCCCTGACTCTCAATAGCCGCGGCGAGGTCGCCCTGCCCACAGGAGAGCCGATTCTCGGTGTGAGCGGCGCCCCGATCCCCGTGGGAAGCTCGGACTGGAAGATAGACGAAACGGGCAGTATTCGCAACAGTAAGGAGCAGCTTCTGGGACGCATGCGTCTGGTGCAGGCGCAGGGTCCGGTCGCTCCCGCAGGCAATGGCATGAGTATCGCCCAAAATGTCACAAGTGCCGCCCCGGGGAGCCTCACGGTTCTCTCTGGTAGCCTAGAGCGCTCCAATGTGGATCCCATCCGCGAGATGGTGAACATGATCACCGGTGTCCGCGCCTACGAGGCGGGCCAAAAATCCATTCAAGCCCAGGATTCAACCCTGGAAAGTCTCTTCACTTTACTACGCTAATTGACTTAGACCTAAGGAAAAACTTATGATTCGCTCTCTCTACACCGCGGCTTCCGGCATGAACGCGCAGCAGCTCAACATGGATGTGATTGCCAACAACCTCTCCAATGTCAATACCAACGGCTTCAAACGCGG
>NZ_JAYUPA010000366.1:0-5103 GCF_043760365.1 Armatimonas sp. | reverse complement strand
GGGTAAACTGGGCTTGATCACTTGACCAATGGACTAAACCGTGATATTTTGTTTGCGAAGTTCTTTGTAAGGCAAAGTGAATCCGTATGACTACCCTGACTTCCCGACCCATCACCATGTCTACTGCGCCCGCTCAACCACTCCCCTACGACCCAGATCCGGAGCGCCTGCCCCGGCATGTCGCGATCATCTGTGATGGTAACGGGCGCTGGGCCAAGGATCGAGGGCTGCCGCGTCTTTCCGGGCACTGGCAGGGCTACCAGAGTGTCCGTGAGGTCGTGCGGGCTGCGTCGGACATGAAGCTTGAGGCGCTTACCCTCTATGCCTTCTCCACCGAAAACTGGCGTCGCCCACAGGCCGAGACCGATGGGCTGATGCGGCTCTTCGTGGAGGGCGCACGCCGCGAGCTCAAGGAGCTTCATGAGAACAATGTCCAGATGCGCTTCTCCGGGCGGCTTGAGGCGCTCCCCGCGGACCTGAGAAAAGAGCTGGATCGGCACTGCGAGGTCACCCGTGCCAACACCGGCCTCGTGCTCAATGTCTGCCTGAACTACGGTGGGCGGGCCGAGATCGTGAACGCGGCGCGGCGTCTGGCGGAGAAAGTCGCGGCGGGGGAAATCACACCCGATGAGATCACGGACACGCTTTTTGAACAAGAACTCTACACTGCCGGAATGCCCGATCCCGACTTGCTCATCCGCCCCGCAGGTGACCTTCGCATCTCTAACTACTTGCTCTGGCAGATCGCCTACGCCGAGATCTATTTCACCCCCGTCCGCTGGCCGGACTTTCGCAAGCCGCATCTTGAAGAAGCCATCGCCGAGTTCCAGCGCCGCGAGCGCCGCTTCGGCGGGCTGAAATAGCGCCCAATGGAATTGGGCGTCAACTAATGACTTCGTCCCTCAGCCGCAAAGCCCGTGCCGGGCTACCGAATCTATCCCCAGCCCGGAACGGGCTTCGCGGCACGCAGTGCCACTGCAGACGCCGGTTTCCAACCGGCGGCGCGGTAAAATACCCACATGTTAACGCGCCGTATTTTTCTCGCTGCCGTCTGTGCTCTGGCCGCGCTTCCTGCTTTCGCTCAAGATAAACTTGATCTGACGATTCTCCATACCAACGATCTTCATGGGCACACGCTGCCGTTTTCTTACACGGAGCCAGGGCGCAGCAAGAACGAGCAGACATCGGTGGGCGGCGCGGCGCGGCGGGCAACGCTGATCCGTGAGCTGAAGAAAAAGGCGAAGAACCCGGTGCTGGTGATTGATCTGGGCGATGTCGCCACACGCGGCCCGCTCACCAATGCGTATGAGGGAATCGCGGATATCGAGGCACTGAACGCGACGGGCTACGATATCGGGACGATCGGTAACAACGAGTTCAAGCTGAAAGACGCCGCCGAGCGCTTCGATGCCGCCGGGGCGCAGAACGCACTCCTGCAAGTCCTGCGCCGCTCGCACTTTCCGTGGGTCTGCGCCAATGCGGGCATCGGTGATCCGGCCAAGGGCGAGCTGATTCCCGGTGTCCATCCCTATCTGGTTCGTGAGATCAACGGGGTAAGAATTGGTTTTTTAGGACTGACCGCGCCCCGCTCCAACGGCTATCCACAGGTGAAAGGCTGGTGGGTGAGCGATCCGGTCGAGGCGGCGAAAAAATGGATTCCGATCGTCCGCAAGAACTGTGATGTGCTGATTGCTCTGACCCATGTTGGCGTAGACGACGACACAAAGCTCGCGCAGCAGACGACGGGGATAGATGCGATTGTGGGCGGCGACTCGCACACGTTTCTGTATAAGCCACTGGTTGTCAATGGCGTCCCGATTGTCCAGACCGGCGAGTTTGGCGTGAATTTAGGCAAGTTCGACCTCCACTTTGCCAAAACGCCTGGTCTTAATGGTGGCTGGAAACTGGCGGGCTACGAGTACGCGTTGCTTCCCATCACCTCGAAGCTCAAAGAGGCCAAAGATGTGAAAGCCGTCGCCGACGCCTACGCCGCCCCGCTGAAGAACGGGATTGCCGCGACGCTCCCCGAGCGTTTCCTAGGCACAACCCCCGTGGAGCGGACACACCGAACCACCGAGACGATTGCGGCGGCGCTGGCAAAGGCCACGCACTCCGAGATTGGCTTGCACGTGGAAGGCGACGGGCTCTTCGAGGTTTTTCGCACCCAGACGCTGACCCGCTACGATATCTGGGCCGTGATGCCCTTTAAGAATAAAGTCGCCACGCTCACGATGACGGGCGCGGAGCTTGCCGAGCTGAAGCAGAAAACTAAGGGCCTGGTTCTCAGCGCCCCAGCCCGCGATCCAAACAAGACCTACACCGTCGCGCTGGTGGACTTTACCGCCACGGGAACCCTCAAGCTTGATGCTAGCCGCCTGAGTATCGGCGGCGATCTGCGCGAGGCTGTGATTACCGGTCTGCAACAGCTCCGGTAATCACCACGGTCTTGCCCGCAGGCAGTGTGACGAGCTTGGTCTCCGCCGAGCCCTGGACGCGTAGGGGCACTTTCAGGGTATTGGCGCAGATAAGCGTCGCGCGGGTGAGCTTGCCGTCCTCCCAAGAAATACTCACGGTGATGCCGCCACGGGCGCGCAGGCCGGTGATGCTGCCTGATTTCCAATCCGGCGGGAGGGCGGGGAGCAGGTGAAGCTCCGCGGCGTGGCTTTGCAGCAGACACTCCGCGATTCCCGCGGTCGCGCCGAAGTTGCCGTTGCCCTGGGTAAGGAGTACGCTCAGATGCTCCTGAACGGCCTCGCTATCCTCGAAGCGGGCGGCGAGGCAGAGCAGCCAGGCGCGGCTGAGGTTCGTGTCGAGGGTCTTTTTGAGTGCCGCCGCCTGCTCGGGGTTCTGGCGGAGCGTGATCGCGTTGCCAGGGTAGAAGGCGTAGGCGTGGCTGATGTGCGGGGGAGAGAGCTTTTCCAGCGCCCGCTCCAGCTCGCTCTGGAAAGCATCGTCCACGCTGAGCATCTGCGCGAGAGCCAGTGTGTTCTCCCAGCACTCGCGAGTAATTTGCAGATCCATGCTCGCGCCAGGCATGGGGCCGGTGAGCAAAGACTCGGATATGCCTTTGAGAGTGGGGTAGATGCGCCGCAGATGTTTTTGTTTTTCCGGGGCGAAGCGCCAGTGCTCGAAGAGATGCTGACAGAGACATGCCGCATCCAGCGGCCTGATCCCGCCGATTGTGCTCTCGATAGAGTCAAAGAGCGCTTCGTGGCAGTCCGAGAGGCTGGTGACCTCAGCGGGCCAGTAGTGCATCAGTCCCTGCAAGTTCGGGGGAAGCCCGCTGGGGCGAGAGCGGGTGATGAGCAAGTAGCGCCCGTAGTGAAAATACAGCGCGGCAAGTCCGGGGTCATTTGGGTGGAGCGTGAGGCGCTGATCCGTGGGAACTTTGGGGTTTGCGGTGGGCAGGCTCAGCTCGACACGGCGAAAGAGGCGCTGGTGTTCGGCTTGGTGGCGTGCGAGCAGCTCGTTGTAGGGGCGATGAAACGCGGCTTCAAGTGTTGCCAGCGCCGCCTCGGGGTCGCGGCCCTGCCCGCTTGTGGCTGCTGTCAGAAAGAGCGTGACAAGCGTTGCATCCACGATCTGGATCGTGTTATCGGTGGCCTTGACCAGGCCGCCTTCCACTCGTGCGCGAACAAAGCAGGCGAAGTGCATCCCTTCAGCCGTGCCCTCGCGCTCGATCTGACCGCGTAGCGCCAGGCTATCGCGCCCCACGGCTTTTATTTCGCACTCTGTTGCATCCTCACCTTCGCCCCACGTCAGGCTAATCTTGAGGTTCAGGCTGCCCGGCGTGTCGGTGTGAAAACGGACAATAATTACATTGTCGGGAGCACTGGAGAAGACATCGCGCGTGAAGCGTGTGCTCTTTGCCGTAAACGCCGTGCTCGCCACGGCGGCGTTTAAGTCGAGCGCGCGCCGGTAGTTCTTGGATGGGCCGGGGAGCACTTGCTCGATAAATAAGTCCCCCAGGCTCGGGAGCGATTCCTCATTAAGCTGAATCCGCTCGTGCTCGATTCCGCCAAAGACCAGCGCCCCGAGGCGTCCATTGCCCACAGGAAGCGCCGTGTTTCCGTTCGCGGCAGGCTGCTCATACCAGAGAGTTGTTTCATGCATACTCCGCTGAGTTTATCAGAAGAGGGCACGTGGGCGGCTTGCTCTAGGATTTCGTCGTCGTCGGCTCCGTAAAAGCGATAAAATTGTGGCATGAAAGCCCGGCCCGCCTTGCTCACTGTTGCGGGGCTGGCGCTTGTCGGGGGGATCGTGCTCTGGAAGCGCGGGCAGACGCCGCTTCCGCCACTGAGCAAGTCGCTCTGGTACTGGCACCGCCCGTTTCGCTTCAAGCCGGACGACGCCACGGAGCTACGCGCGGCGGGAGTGGTGGAGATTTTTGTGCATGCGGGGCTGCTCTACAGAAGCGACGAAAACAGCGGAAAGCTTGGGGTGACACTTCGGCAGAGCTGGAAGAGCCGTGCTGATGGCCTCAAAATTCATCTGGTTTTTAATGCGTCGCCGGATGTTCTCGCGCACCTGGAAGCGCTCCCCAACGAGGCAATGGCAAGTGTGATCGCCGAAGCGGCTACGGTGCAGAAGCAGGCGGCGCAGAAAGCGGGCGTGGCGGTAATCGGGCTCCAGTGCGATCTGGATTTCCCGACCCGGCTTCTTCCACGCTACGCCACTCTCTTAAAACTGCTTCGCCAGAAACTCCCCGGCTGGCAGCTCTCCGCCACACTGCTCTCTAGCTGGTACACGAGCCGCAAGCTGGACAGCGTGCTGGAGGTTCTAGATTTCTCCGTGCCACAGTTTTATGAGTCGCAGACCCCGCGCCGCTACGCCGACTTCACTCCGATCTTTAGCCCGAAAGTGCTGGAGCGTGGCCTCGCTGCCGCAGGCCGCCGTGGCAAGCCGTTTCGCGCTGGGCTTCCCGCCTACGGCCACGCGCTGGTCTTTGATGGGCCGGGGCGACTGCGCGGAATGTACCGTGATGGCGGCGCGGACACGCTCGCTTCCGATCCCGCCTTTCGCTGCCTGCGCGCCGAGACCGATCCCGGTACCGGTAACCGACGATTAGAGTTCACGGCGGCCCCGGAAAGTGCCGTGGACTAT
>NZ_JAYUPA010000365.1:0-1828 GCF_043760365.1 Armatimonas sp. | reverse complement strand
GGGGAGCTTGTCGCCAAATGTCTCGAAGTGCTTCGCGATTGCGTCGCACTCGGCTGCCCAGAGTTCGTGATCTACGGTGAGAAGCTGCCCCATCACACCGTCGGCGAGGGGGAGGCCCTCAAGGTTGAGGCCATCGAGGGCGGGCACGGTGCCGATGGGAGTCACGACGGCTTTGCCTTCGCCTAGAATCCGCTCGCGCATCCAGAGCAGGGGACGTAGGTTCTCGCCGTAGCCGGGCCAGAGGAATGTCCCGTTTTCGTCTTTCTGGAACCAGTTGACATGGAAGATCTTGGGCGGGTGGGGGATGCGCTCGCCCATCTCCAGCCAGTGGGCGAAGTAGTCGCCCATGTGGTAGCCACAGAAGGGAAGCATGGCCATTGGGTCGCGGCGCAAGACCCCCTGAGCGCCCCCTGCCGCCGCCGTGGTCTGGCTTGCCATCGTTGCCCCGAGAAACACACCGTGCTGCCAGGAGTTTGCCTCCAGCACGAGCGGCATGGTGTCGTTGCGGCGGCCCCCAAAGAGAATGCCACTGATGGGGACGCCCTGTGGGTCTTCCCAGTTCGGCGAGATGGTCGGGCACTGTTGGGCTGGCGCGGTGAAGCGCGAGTTGGGCTGGGCAAACTTGCCGCCCTCTAGGTCCTGGCCGGGGCGGTGGTTGCCGCGCCAGTCGGTCATCCACTTGGATGCCTGGCCGATCCCCTCCCACCACGGGCGGCCCCCGTCGGTGCGGGCGACATTGGTAAAGAGCGTGTTGGAGCGAATGGTCTCCATCGCCGACGGGTTGGTTTTCTCGCTCGTGCCGGGCGCAACCCCAAAGAAACCCGCCTCGGGGTTCACGGCCCAGAGCCGCCCGTCCTCGCCGATGCGCAGCCACGCAATATCATCGCCGACTGTGCGAACCGTCCAGCCCGGCAGGATAGACTCCAGCATCGCGAGATTTGTCTTGCCACACGCCGACGGAAACGCGCCGGTGAAGTAGAGTTTCTGGCCCTCAGGATCTTCCAGCTCTAAGATTAGCATGTGCTCCGCGAGCCAGCCCTCGTCGCGAGCAATGGCGGAGGCGATCCGCAGAGCGAAGCACTTTTTGCCTAGGAGCGCATTGCCGCCGTAGCCCGAGTTGATCGAGAGAATTAAGCGTTCCTCGGGGAAGTGACAGATATAGCGCTTCTCGGGATCAAGCTCGGCGGTGCTGTGCAAGCCCGGCACAAAGGCACCGTCGGTGCCCAGTGTCTCTAGCGCCACAGTGCCCATCCGTGTCATGATGCGCATCGAGAGCGCGACATAGGCGCTGTCCGTAATCTCGACGCCCACTTTGGAGAACGGCGAGCCCACCGGCCCCATCTGGTAGGGCACCACATAGAGCGTTCGGCCCGCCATGCAGCCGTCGAAGATCCCGTAGAGGAGCTTCTTCGCTTCATCCGGTGCCATCCAGTGGTTGGTTGGGCCAGCATCCTCGCGCGTCGTTGAGCAGATAAACGTCCGGTCTTCCACGCGGGCCACATCATTGGGATTCGAGCGGTGCAGATAGCAATTGGGCCACTCATCGTGGTTGAAGGGAATAAGATCTTTGGCGGCAACCATAGTGGAGATCAGCCACTGCGCCTCCTCTTCCGAACCGTCGCACCAGTGAACCCGCTCCGGCTTGCAGAGCCGTGTGCTCTCCTCCACCCAGGCGAGAAGCCCAGCGTGGGATGTTAGGGATGTATCCATATCCTCTATCTTAGCATATTAAGACAGTCCTAATCAATCCGCCGTTTGTCGGATTTTTGCCGCGCAGCTATGTTTACAGATCCCGGCGCTCTGGAACCGTGGGCACTGGCAGCGGTAG
>NZ_JAYUPA010000364.1:0-5119 GCF_043760365.1 Armatimonas sp. | reverse complement strand
AGCATCGTTTTCCTGACTCCCCGTCGTTTACGTATTTGCTCAGTAAGACCACCACCTACATGGTGGCCTTCAAAATTTTATTCTTTGCCCAGAACCGCATCCCGAGCGGCAAGCCCCAGAGCAACTGCCAGTGACGAAGCCATCTCAGCACGCCGAGTCACAGACACTTGCTTGGAAGCTACATTGAGCCCTGCAAAGGGATCGGCGATTGACGCATTAATCCCCAAATCATGCTCGATATACTGATCCAAGTTTTGAACCCGGGAAGCTCCTCCACAGAGAAGAATCTGATCCATCGTATCATTGGGATACTTTGAACGGAAATAATCTACCGAACGACGAAGCTCCATAACAAATTCCCCGAGCATCGGGAGAATGGCATTGAATACTTCTTTACGTCGCTCATAGTAAGGATCATTTGGTTCAGCGGGAACGATCGCAGTTTCCTCCGCAGAGGGTGTACCGCCCCCCTCCACGCCCGGCACAGCCGCTCCCTCGAAAGGGCTGGCAAAGGGATTGGCAGCTTCCGCAAAGGGATTATTATCGGCGATGTCGAACGGGGATGCCGCTGCCGCAGGTGCCTCACCTCCTCCGAAGAGGGGCGGAGGTAGTGGTGCATTCATATCCACATCGAAGATGGACTGAACCCCCATATCCTGTGCATTCGCGGAATCGCCGTAGAGCATCTCATCCGCCTGACCACTCTTAACCAAGTCCATCAGGATCACGGCATGAGCACGTTTTTCGTCCTCAGCCGCATCCATCGAGAGCCCCATCCGATCCGCAATAGCACGGGTGAAGTTATCACCGCCTAGAGGGATGGTACGTGGATAACGTAGCGTCCCTGCCTTAAAGACGCCAACATCTGTTTGGGATGCCCCAATATTAACAATCACGACGTTCTTGTTCTGAAGCCCCTCTTTCGAGAGATCAATCAAAGCACGCCCCACTGCCAGCGGCTCAACATCTATCACCACGGGCGTCAGACCCGCCGCAGTGAGTGTGTCAATGTGCTGACGAATCATATCGCGCTGCGCCACTGCCAACAGCACTTCCATGTTCGGATTATTGGAGTCGTTGTCGGTAGCGGGATTATCAATCTTTTGGAACGACATCTCCACATCGCTTGCAGCGAAAGGAATATGGCGCTCCACTTCCCACTTCATGGTTTCCGCGAGCTCACTGAGGGTCATTTTAGGAACCTCAATCACACGGACTACCATCCCGGCTGCGCCCGCAACCGAGGAGACACACTTGGTGGCCTTGATGCCGTTTTTAGTACGCATCTGTTTGATAGCCATCCCAAGGGTCTTGGGGTCAGCGATTACTCCCTGCTGGACAGTGCCCGGCGGAGTATTCTCGATGGCGATCCCCGTGACACGCAGGCTACTGCCCGCACCACTGACCTCGACCATCTTAATAGTTTGCGTCCCGATGTCCAGCCCGACGAACGTCCCGCCGCTCGGTTTGGCTCGCACAACCGGCTTAGGACGCGGAGCCGTCTTCGCTCCTACGCCTGCTTTTGTCCCTCCGTCCAATCTGGCCACTACGCTAATCCTTCTTTCTCTCTGAGACAGAACATGGGTAATTATACGGCGTTGTCTTTTTCTATGTCAAGCATAAATCAATAAGGGGCCGTATAAAACGGCCCCCCGAAGATTTTATTAACGACCCCGCTTGAACCAACCCAGGATTCCACCAGACCCTGCGGGCTTCTTTCGTCGAGGTAATCGCTCCGCATCGTCGGCATAATCACCGTCCTCGTAGCTCTCGTCGTCGTCAAAATCATCAAAATCCTCATCAAAATCTTCCATATCTTCCTCATCCTCTTTATCAAAATCGAAGGTGATCTCATTGTCATCCCCATCATTTATCAGAGGTGCCCCCGGTTTCGGCGGTGCGGGTGGGGTTTCAGCAGCGCGGGCGGCAGGCTGCTCGCTCGGAGCCACCATGGGTGAGGTGCCCCAGTTGGTCTTGAGTGGTTCCGAAGTCGTGCGGGGTGGCTCCGGTATCCGAGGTAGCTCCGCTCCCGCTTCCCAGACAGGCGCAGAAAATAGCGGGCTGGAAGGTGGGGAAGCGGAGGTAGGTGTTGCCATTATCGGTGCCACGGGAGCGGGCCGTGCCACAGGAGGCTCCACCACAGGCAGAGATGGACTTGCAGGCGGTTGCACACTCGGCACCGTCTCCGACCCCACTACCAGGAAATTCATGTCGTCATCGTCGTCCGCTTCCTCCGCCTCGGCGGCAAGATGCTCGAAGCGATCGTCATCGTCTAGTGCAGTGTAGCTCTGCGACGGTACCGACGGCGCGGTGGACTTGAGACGCGGATAGTACTGGTTATGGTAGTGAACCGAGTCCACACTCTCCGAGGGAGCCGCATTGAGCACGACACCAATCAAGTTGGCGTGGGCCTTGGTGAGCATCCCCTTGACCTGCTCGACAACCCCGCGGGGGACATCGCCTGCCCGAATCACGAGTAGAGTGGAGTCCACAAACGATGCCAGAATCGAGGTATCTGAGAACGCAATCGTGGAGGGCGCATCAAAGAGCACCACATCAGCGGCGTCTTTCAGGCGCTTGTGCAGCTCCCGCATCTGCGTTGAGCCGATCAGCTCGCTCGGATTCGGCGGGAGCGGTCCCGAGGTCAGTACCAGTAGATTCTCGATCTCGGTACGCTGTAGCACCTCATCAATGGCAATACTCGCCCCCACGAGAAGTGTCGTCAGCCCACGCTCGTTGGAAAGTGAGAAGACCTGATGCAGGCTCGGGTGACGCAGATCCGAATCCACCAGAATCACTTTTTTCCCAGCCTGCGCCATGGTAATCGCCAGGTTGGCAATCGTTGTGGTGGCTCCCTGACCGGGCTTGACAGTCGCGACGAGAAGCGAGCGGAAAGGATTCTCCAGTTGAGTAAACAAAATATCGGTGCGCAACAGCCGGTAGGCCTCCGATGTTGGGGAGAGGGGATCGAGGTAGGTCACACGGGGCGCACGACGTGGGTCGGGAAGCTGAGCGGGTATCTCGCCCGCCACAGGCAGCCCCAGGATCTCCTCGGCATCTTTTTTGGTGCGTACAGAGTTATCCAGCGCGTCTTGTCCAATCACTAGCGCCACCCCTAAAATCAGTGCCAGAGTCGTGGCGTAGAGTAGGAGCTTAACCCCATTGGGCAAGGTATTCTTCGACGGCAGAACATACGCGCGGGTAATTAGAATTGTCCCTGTCTGGCTAGAGAGAATGTTCTCGCCGCCCAGTTTCTGGAGATTCTGGTTGATCATCGCTAAGTTCTTGCTCGCCTGATCCAGCTCGCCCATGAGCTTGCTGTACTCAGCTTGCAAAACGGGGGAGCTTAGCAGACGCTTGAGAAGCTTGTTGTACTGCTGCTCGTGAGGCAGCATCGTGACCTCAGCCGTCGCGACATTGCTTCGTGCGATATTCAGGCTTCGCTGCGCTTCTAGGTAGTTCGGGTTGGGCTGCGACACTGGAAATGGCTTCTTGGCCCCATTTCTAGTTATTTTCAGCTTGCTGAGTGTCTCACGTGCCGTCTTCAGCTCCGGGTCATTATCGCCGCGTGTCGCCGTGAGCCGGTTGAACTCGACCTCAGCCCTATCTACTGCCAATTGCAGGTCTTTATAGCGCGGGTTTTCCTCAGCGGGGAAACTGACCGTGATTGTTTTCGGGGTGGAGGCGGCATTCTGAACCGCATTATTGAAAGCCTCCCGTGCCCCATCCCGCTGCGCTCTCAGCTCGGCGAGGCGGTTCTCCAGGCTCTGGAAGCTCTGGATGGTGTTATCCTGCGGGCCAATAATCACCGCGAACTCGCTTCGGTTCCTGAAAGCCGCCAAATTACGCACGGCAATAACGCGCTCCTGCACCGCAGCGTCTTTCTTCTTTAGGAGTCCGGCGATATTGGTGCGGGTGCCGGCCTGGGAGAGGGTCGCATAGTGGTCCAGAAAGGCAACCGTGAGCATATTGAGATAGAGCAGCGCCTCACTCTCACGCCCAAAGTTTCCCAGGAGCTGAATCTGATTATCAAACTGGCGCACACTCTCCGTGTCCATTAAGCTGACCACGGGCTTGGCATCTACTTTCTCTCGGTAGATATTCGCGATCACACTCGCGTCCTGTTTCACTCCATCCTGAGCAAAAGTCCCTAGGCTGTCACGGGGAGCGGCTAGGCGTGCCACCTCGGTCTGCCGGAAGTCGCTCCGCCTCTTTTCGTATTCCGCCTGCTTGCTTGCAGGAGAAATTATCCCCTCCTGCACCTGCTGATCCACTGTATCTGCAATCTTGGTATCGTAGGGTGCGAAGTACTGGTTACGCTCAAGAATACTATAGACCTCTTTCTTGCGCCCCTCTTCGTCCTTGCGCAGAAGCTCCGCAGCTTGCACAAAAATATTATTGTTGCCCTTTAGCTGCGTGGTTAGCTCCGAGATGCGCTTGCTGGGGTCGGCCTGGATCAGAGTCGGGTTTTCGCTTGAAGACGTCACCATGCTGGAGGGAGCTTGCTGAACGGTCAGGCGTGCGTCCGCCGTTACCCCCGCCATCTGGTTCTGAATAAAGATACCGATGACCACAAGCACTGCCGCAACCAGCGCCAGCCCAATCACAAGATAGATACGGCGGTTGATCAGCCGCCAAATTCGCCAGAAGTCCATTGTTTTGTCTTACCCGTTCACTACTTTGAGCTGTAGCTGCCCACCGGCATGATCCTGTGCCTTGATCTGTATCAAAAGCTGCTCCGGCAAGGCACTCGCCTCGATACTTACCGCATCCGATGCAGACATCACCACGGCATACTCAATGACGTTTTGCAGCTCACGAATATTTCCCGGCCAGGTGTGCCGTCCCAGATAGCCCAGCGCCTCCGCCTCAATCCCCTGAGGAAAAGCCCTGCTGTTCTCGCGTGCAATTTTCTCTAAAAAATAAGCCGCCAGTGCCGGGATGTCGTCGGCTCGATCCCGCAAAGTGGGTAACCAGACGGGCACAACATGCAGGCGGAAGTAGAGATCCAGCCGGAAGCTCCCCTCCTGCACCGCCTGCCAGAGATCCCGATTGGTCGCCGCCACCACGCGCACATCCACTTTGGTATTCTTGACTCCCCCGATACGGCAGATCTCTC
>NZ_JAYUPA010000363.1:0-5122 GCF_043760365.1 Armatimonas sp. | reverse complement strand
CGAGCCGCTATGATGTGGCACACCGGGTTGGGACGACGGATCTGTCTTACCAGCTCCAACAAAATACTCTGGTAACCGCGGATCAAAAAGAGTCTGAGACCGATCTAGCGACTTTCCAGGTACGGCTTGCCAATGGGCCAAAACGACCCGGCCTGGCTTTTAGCCGCACCGAGGACGACAAAACAGACCCGTCTTCTCGTAAAACAGAAGTCGTCACCAATAAGACTGAGCTGACAAGCAAATTGGGCACCGCCGATGCGACGGTGCGCACCACGCAGGCGGAGACAAATACCCCCGATCCCAAGACTACGGGAGCGTCGCAGGATACAGCACTCTTGCTGGCGGCAGCAGGGGGCACTAAGGGGACAAGTGCCAGCATCACTCTAAGCACGGGCCAGAGCGAGACGGGGGCGGCAACCGAGCAGCGGCAAGGGGTCGGAGTTAAGCTCCAGCCCTCGCCCAAGGTTATCCTCTCGGCGGAGCAGAAAGATCAGCTCATCACTCCATTCATGCCGAGTGGCTCTGTGGGCACCACGAAAAATATTACCAGCCTAACAACCGGAGCGGAGCTGATGCCCATGCCGGGAACGAAGCTTACCGGAGCCTGGCAGTCTACGGAAGACGGCACGACGCGGATAGGTATCACGCAGTACGGAGCCGCACTGGGCACCGACAAGAGTGCCTTCCAGTTCTCGGGCAACCTGAAAGACCGGTTTTCCCTGGGAAGTGCCACGCCCAACGCGGCGGCAAACCTGGATACTGCCAGTGCACGGCTTGCCCTACGGCCCTTCTCCGGGTTTCAGGTAACCGGGGCCTACACCCTCAACCCCGAGGATCCAGCCAAGCAAAACCAGGTCAGCCCCCTTACTCGGCACGAGTACGGACTCGCGGCAAATCTGGGAGCGATCCAGCTGGGCGGCACTTACGCCATGAACGAGTACGATATCAAGCACGCGGAGGCTGTTAAGGCAGGGGCTCCGTCGTTTGGGGAGTACTTGCTCACTCTTGGAATGCGTTTCAACCGCTACACGAACCTCAACAGCACCTATAAGAACACGTTTTTCTATGGTGCAGGCCCTAAAGGGCTACAGATCTATACTTTTGGCCTGACCCATAATGTCGGCTCCGCGATGAACTTCACCATGGGCGGCACCATGACCTCGAACCTTGCCGTCGCTTCCGGGCCGCTACGCACAGACTACAAAGCCGAGGCCAAGCTCGGCGTAAAGTTTTAGTTTTAAAATAGCCCTTTCTCCTTGAGAGAGACCCAGCGGTTGTCCCCTAAGATGATGTGGTCCAGAACTTCGATTCCCAGAAGCTCCCCAGCCTCGGCGAGGCGCTTGGTGACGGCGATATCTTCAGGGCTAGGAGCGGGGTCGCCCGAGGGATGATTGTGTGCGACAATTAAGCTGGCTGCGGAGTGCCGGATCGCCTCCGCAAAGACCTCGCGCGGGTGGACTATGCTACTGGACAGATCCCCCACGCTCACCGTCCGACTTCTGAGGACGCCGTTCTTTGTGTCTAATAAAATTGCCATGAAGTGCTCGCGCTTTTCTTCTCGGAGCATCGGCCCCAGTAAGTTGTAGACATCGCGCGGGGAGCGGATCTTGGTGCGCTCCTCAGGACTGGCGGCCACTAGCCGCCGACCGAGCTCAATGGCTGCCTTGAGCTGTGCGGCTTTCGCGGGGCCGATCCCGTGCACGGTGGCCAGCTCCTCAATGGTGGCATGAGACAGCCCCCGCAGGTTCCCGAACTGGGCCAACAGGTGATCCGCCAGCCCAACCGCGCTGTATTTCTCCGTGCCCGTGCGCAACAAGATCGCCAGAAGCTCCGAGATGGAGAGTGCGTCCGCTCCGTTGTGGATCAGTCGCTCACGGGGACGCTCCTCGGTGGGTAGCTCTCGAATTCGTGTGTGGTACATGATAGTTGGTTTCCTTCGTCCTTAAAACGGTTGGGAAGTGCCGAATCTTATAAAATCAAGCTACAATATTTTCATGATGACCTATGAGGCTCAGTTTGAGCTGCCCCGTGTGGCGGGCAATCCCTACGATCCCGAGAAAAACGATGTTCGTTTCGTCTTCCGTGGCCCCGGTGGAAAGCAAAAAACGCAGCTTGGCTTCTTCGATGGCGGCACCCTGTGGCGGGCTCGAATCACTGTGGAAGCAAAAGAGGGCAAGTGGCAGGCGGCAAGTGCAACCCGCAACGGGGCGCTGGTGCGGGCGAAGCTCACCACGCTTGCCCAGGCGCAGCCGCTGCACTTTGTGAGGCGCAAGGGGCTAGGCTTTGTACATGATGATGGCAGACTCTACTGGCCGCTCGGGCATAATGTGGCGTGGCGCTCGGGCAGCTTTGATGTGAGCGATGCATTTGCAAAGCTCGGGGCGGCGGGGGAGAACTGGTCGCGGGTGTGGATGTGCCACTGGGATGGAAAAAACCTGGACTGGGAGACCAAAGGCGATACGCTTAGCTTGAGCGTCGCACGGCGCTGGGATGGGATTGTGGCTGCGGCGCAGAAGCACGGAGTTTATTTTCAGCTTGTCTTGCAGCACCATGGGCCGTATGCACTGAGTGTCAACTCCAACTGGGGCGAGAACCCCTGGAACGCAAAGAACGGTGGATTTCTCAATACCACGGCGGAGTTTTTCACGCACCCCGAGGCGTTGCGTCGAACCAAAAATAAGCTGCGCTACATCGTGGCGCGCTGGGGCTACTCGCCGAGCATTCTGGCGTGGGAGCTTTTCAACGAGGTGGAGTGGACTGAGGGCGCGAAGAACGCTCCCAAGACCGTGGAGGCGTGGCACCAGAGTATGGCGGCGCACCTGCGCTCGCTCGATATTCACCGGCATCTTGTAACCACAAGCTCGCACCTCTCTGGCGGCGACCTCTACGCGGCCATGGACTACGAGCAGCCCCATGCCTACCCGCCTGACTTGGCGGCAACGGCGCTCGCGGTGACGCCCACAACGAAGCCAGTTTTCTATGGCGAGATTGGCCCCTCAGGTGATCTGAATAGTGATACGGGGCAGCATTTAAAAGCGGGGCTCTGGGCTAGCCTCTTCTCCGACGCGTCCGGAGCGGCGCAGTACTGGACCTGGGATCACATAGAGCGACGTAATCTCTATGGGCTGTTCAAAGCCGCCACGGGGTTTGTGAATGCATCGGGCGTGACGGCACTGCGCCGGATCAGCGCGAGGGTTATAACGCCCGATGGCGGTGTCGCGTCGTCGGGGCCGGGCAAGGGCTGGGGTGAGACCAAGCGCACCGAGTATCCCATTCGCGCCGACGGCATGATCGAGGGAATTGGGGAGATGCCCAGCTTCTTGCAGGGCACTGCCCACCGTGAGATGTTCCCGAAAGCCGACCTACCCGTGACACTTCGGCAGCCAGGCAGTATCGCTGTAGAGGTGCAGACTGCGGCGCGCTCGGGCGGGACGCTGGTCATTAAAGTGGATGGGCAAGTGGTGGCGGAGAAAGCCTACCCGGCCAGTGGGCGTGATACGTCCGTTAATGAAACCCTCACGGCTGCGATTCCGGTGGGAACCCACAAAATCACTCTTGAAAACCCAGGGGCGGACTGGGTGACTATCCGCAAGATCACGGTCGGTCCCGTGGGCGCGAGTGTTTCTGCACTGGCGAAGTCCGACCAGGGAGGCACCCGCGCGGCGCTCTGGCTACGGCGTACCGCCACGGGCGCACACCCCGGTGGTGGGACAGTCACACTCAGTGGTCTGCGGGCCGGTGCCTACAAGCTGGTCTGGTGGGACACAGACGCTGGGAAAGCCCTTCGTGAGCAAGCTCTCAGCGCCACTGCCAGCGGCCAACTCGCCATTCCATTGCCCGCTTTTACCGGCGATATCGCGGCCTATCTCACACGGAAATAACCACATAATGAATACTATCGAGAAGACAAAATCCCAGTCGGAGCGCGGCAGGAGCCTCGCCGAGAACCTGACGGAGACGCAGCTCAATGCTCGCCTTGATACCGATACCTGGTCGCTGGGAATGCAGCTAGATCACATCGCCGTGGTACTGGAAAAAGCGACGGCGGAGATGGAGAAGGCGCTGGCAGGGGAGACTATCCCACTAGGCGATCCTACGGCTTGGAAGCCAAACTTTCTGGAGCGCAAGTTTATCCAGATGGTGGGAGCACAGCCTGGTGGACGCATGAATCCGGTACCTAAGGGCTTTGAGCCTCGTGAGGAGCCTCTGGATAAAAAGGCGCTGCTGGCTCGCTACGCCGCCGCGCACGCAAGGCTTCTTGTGGTGCTTGAGCGGACGAAAAACGCCGATCTGAAGCACATTAAAGCGGCCTCCGCTGCCCTTCCTTGGATGAAGTTTTCCCTGGGAGCCTGGTTTGCCGCGATGGCAGTTCACACCGACTATCACCTTGATAAGGCGGAAAAACTACAGCCCGGATCCGAGAACACCCCCGCTTTGGGTTGAGGTCGCACGCGATTTAGGAAGGTAGGGCAGTCCCAGGAAATTCTCTAGCTTGGCCTGCTCAGGCTGAGCCACCGAGGGCTTCGCCGTCGGCATTCCTGTCCAGTGAACCGAGTCCAGCAGCTTCGTGAAGGCACGCACTCCCTTTTCCGCCTGAGGAGTGGGCGTGGTGTACTCAAAGAGATAGAGATTGCCCGCAAAAAGCGCGAGCATCTGGTAGCTACGAACGGGCTTTCCAAATTGGAGGCGCTCGATTCCCGAGAAAGAGGCTTCCGCCCCGCCGACTTGGAGTCCCTCGGCGGGGCCGCGCAGGAAGGTCTTCCCCGGCATTTTTTTGTGCAGGTGCGCGTAGACCAGCGCGGACGAGTGGGGGACGAGCTTACTAAGGCCCGTGTGGTGCTGCCAGAGCTGAACGGTCACTCGCTCGCCGGAGGCACTCCGGCCACACCAGAGAAAACCGGGCGCAGCGACGCGACGGAAACCCGCAGGAGCCTCGAAAGAGAGCTTGGCTTGAGGATAGTTAAGGCGACTCATGCTATGATTTTCGGCGATTGTGCAGTTTCTCTGAAGTACAATAGAGCCTGTGGATGACGATGCGCTTTATTTTTCTCCTGCCGAGGGCTTTGACCGCCTCGCCGATACCTACGATGCCCGGCTCTCGGGCAGCCCGGTGCTGCTTTTA
>NZ_JAYUPA010000362.1:0-1834 GCF_043760365.1 Armatimonas sp. | reverse complement strand
TTATCCTCGCGTGCGTGACCGCGCAAAAGGATCGGCTCATGTGGGGCGAGCGCCGCTACGACATGCTCATAGAGCGCTTTCCCAATTCCTTGTGCCTGGTACTCTGGGAGCACCGAAACCCCGACTCCAAACTTCTGGGGATGGTACATGTCCATACTCTGGCTGTAGTTACCAATCGCCACAGGAGTACCGTCTACTTCGGCAACAAAGCGTGCCCACTTAATCTTAGGATCGCGGTTATTGTCCGAGAAGCGGAGCTCCTCAATAGTCTCGATATAGTCCGGGTAGCAGGCATGGGAGATCGTGATGCGCGCGGCATAGTCCGCGTCGCTTAGGGAATCGGGTCGAATTGTCATGACATAATCCTATCGTCTGGGGTGAGGTTGTTGCTAAAAATGCCCTCTCGTAAACGTGGAGCCACGGATAAGAAATCAAGTCGCGCGGCGTAGTGCACATCGGCTTCTTTTCCTTTATCAATCAGCTCGATGCCACTGCCGCAGGTCAGCAAGCGTGTCGGAAGCTGTGATCTGGCGGAGAGAAATACTGCCCGTGCGGCTTTTGCTTCGGGTGACGAGGGCAAGTTGCGGAGCGCGGCGATAACTGCGCCCGCACCCAGTAGATCCTCAAGGGCAAAGCGCAACGAGCCATCGGGCCATTTTTCGCCGCAAGCGATGACGGTGACGGGAGTCTTGAGTGCGCGTGCCGCCGCTGCAACCGCGCTTGAATTGACAAGTGCTCCTGCAAAAATAGCACGCGCGCCTGATGTACTCGCGGCGCGGCAACACATCGCGCCATTGGGTGAGGCAAGCGCAATAGGCTCCTCTTGCCTCCCCCTTCCTTGGGACAGGGAAGGGGGCCGGGGGGATGGGTTCGCCGAGCGGGGGGACAATAAGGATGTATCCGCGCCCTCTTTCCAGTGGCGCGGCTCGACAGTGGCCCCCGCGGCGACATGGGCTGCGACAGCGGTAGAGAAGCGCAGGATGTCCACGATAATCACCGTGTCGCCGCGTGCACCCGCCCGCGCCGCACCGTCTTGGCCCCAGTCGAAGCGCACAGCGTAGGCCTCTTGCTCAAACCAGGTCGTTAGATCGCCCATGCGAGGCACTCCGGCAGAAGATTTTCGGGGGCGAACTCGATATGCAAGACGCGGCGGTGAAGTGGACTCTGTGCGGGTGACGAGGCATGGAGCAGGAGCGGGGACATTACCAGGGCACCGCCACAAGGGAGCAGGCAAGCCACTTCGGGCACTTGCTTGCGTAGCGCGGCGAGCTGCTCGGCGCTCAAAATCCCGTGACGGTGCGAGCCGGGGAGCACCCGCAACGGGCCGTTGTTTTCATCACAGTTGTCAAGATGCAGGCGCACGGTGATCATTTTCTCCAAGATTTCGGCGGGAGGCAGAACATGCACCACGCCCGCCTTAACTGTCCAGGGACCCCAGCCGGGCAGCTCGCGGCGCTCGGCGACGGCGATAGCGCGGTCCTGGTGCCAGCCCACATGCCAGTTTGCACCGGGCACTTTATCGAAAAAGATCGCACGCGTGGCGATGGTCGCGCAGCCCGTGAGCGCGAGAACGTGCGGATCGGCGGCGACGGCCTGTACCTCGGCGAGAGTGAGGATATTGCGCTGGGCGTAGACACTCTCGCCGCGTTGTGACGTATCACCCGCGCTGCCCAGTGCTGCCCGGAGCCGCTCCACCGTAGGCAGAGCGAGCACCTCAGGAATAAGTTCATAGCCTTCGTCCTCAAACATCCGTGTGAGTATACCCTCACCACGAGCGAAAGGCGGTATAATGCCGCCGTGCTGGAGAATTTGCGAGGAACCGCTTTGATTGGCT
>NZ_JAYUPA010000361.1:0-1835 GCF_043760365.1 Armatimonas sp. | reverse complement strand
CGCCCGATGCCACCAAAGCGGACCCGGATATTCGCCTCTCGCTTCTCCAGGAGACCTTCGGCCCGGATCAAGTCTTCGTCCGTTTTTTGCAAGACGGTCGCCGCCTACCCGTCGCGGATCGGCCCCGAATCCGTGAGCGGCACCTAGACGACTACGACCGAGCGCTGCGCGGGATCGCCCTCAAAGTCTTCCCCGCCGCCCCCACCGAGCGCGACGAGTGCCCGTCGTGCCCTTACTTCTTCTCCTGCCCGAGGGATGGGGAGTAGCGTAGCCAGAGCCAGAGGCTAAAAGTAACGAGCAGATATTCCAACAACGCGACAAGCTGGATACGGCGCTCTGCCTGGAACGACCATAGATCGGGGTACTGGCAGGCGCTGGTGAGCGGCGTGAAGAGCGGGAGCGGCGTGTGGGCCGTGCTCGGGAAGTCCGGGAGCGTCCAGAAAATACGGTGCGAGAGAAGCTGGAGCGCGACGAGGACGATGCAAAAGCTCTTGGGCAGCGTATGCTTCTCCAGAATCACTCCAAAAAGCACGTAGACTATCGGCATCGCCCAGTAGACAATGCGCTCCGTGTCCGAGCCGCCGACCCAGCCAAGCACGAGAAAGACGGCTAGTATCCAAGTCAACACAGGCTGCTGCCTCAGCCACGCCACCGCTGTGCGCCAGAAGAAAAGTGGGAGCACCAGCGCGGGGCCAAAGGCGATAAAGAGCCCGTGGAGATAGACCAGCAAGGGCTTGTTGTAGGCCCACTGCCCGATTGTCCGTGCAAAACTGTAGCCATCGGTTTGCGTGGCTAGTACATGCGTCGCCGCCACGCCCAGAACTCCCGCGAGCAAGGGAAGCCACTGTCGCCCTCGGCTGGAGATCGCGACGGCGAGCGGCACCACCACGACGGCCTCGCGGAAGAGTGCGCCGAGGAAACAAAGCAGCACCAGCCTCCACTCGAACCCACCCACCAGAACCCACCCCGGCTTCGTTCGTTCCTCACTGCGCCGACCCTCCCTTGGTTCAAGGGAGGGTGGACGCGAGCTGTGCGAGTGGCCGGGTGGGTTCAGAAGCAGCGCTACCAGCACGAACACAAACAGCCACGGATCGGTGTAGGCGGCGTAGTGCGTCGTGAAGCGGAGCGGGGCGTGCCACTGCGTGAGAAACGCCGCGATCAGGGCGAGGCGCAGCCAGGGATTTTGGATAAAGCGCCGCAGCCAGAGCGTCAGTAAGATGACTGAGAGAAAGCACGCAGCCAGATTGACGAGGCGGAAACCGAGCAGGAGATGATTGGGGAAGAGCCACGCCACCAGCGCGGGCGTTCCGAGGCGAAAGGCGAACGGGCCGATGGCGCTCGGGCGCTCGTGGTGTGCCATCTGCTGGGCCATCTGGACGTAGGCAACCCCGTCCCAGCCCTGGCCGTCGTGGTAGGTCAGCGGTTTCTGGATGGCGAGACTTAGCCCCGCCACCAGTGCGAACAGCACGAGAACCCAGAATAGCTCGTTTTTCTTTGTCACGGGGTTATTTTCGGTACAATGGCGTCATGGTCTCACCAGAAATGATTCGCCACGCCTACGAGAGCTGTGTGCGAGACAAAGTGCGTCGCACGCCGCTCTACACATCGGGCGCGGTCTCGGCGCAGACGGGCTGCCTGGGGCTCCACTTGAAGATGGAAAATCTCCAGGCGACGGGCTCGTTTAAGATTCGCGGTGCCACCTGGCGCATTGCCACGATGACCGACGATGAAAAAGCGCGGGGCGTCATCGCGGCGTCGGCGGGCAACCACGCGCAGGGCGTGGCGCTGGCGGCGCGGATGGCGGGCATTGCGGCGACCATCTGGATGCCGGAGCG
>NZ_JAYUPA010000360.1:0-5132 GCF_043760365.1 Armatimonas sp. | reverse complement strand
AGCACGCAGCAAGACACCCTCACGCACCTCAATCATCTCCGGCGTGCCGCACTCCTGCCCGATGCCGTACTTCAGCCTGCACTCTGCCTGGCAGCCGCCCGTCACAGCCGCTATCTCTGGGCAAATAAGCTGGAGCTGACCCACACCCAGCAGCCCGAAAAATCTGAGTTCTACGCCGCCACCCCCGAGGAACGTGCAGAGAAAGCGGGGTTCTATGCCCCGTGCTATGAAGTGGTGGCCCAGGGGCCTAGCGCACTGGTCTCGGTTCAGAGCCTGTTGGATGCCCCCTACCACCGCGCTGCCTTGCTCCAGCCAGGGGCGTTTGCCGCAGGAGTGGGAATCGCCGGAGACCGTGTTACAGTGCTTTGTGAAGCGAGCACGGGCAGAGAAGTCCTGGTTTACCCGGCGGACGGCCAGCTCGATGTGAGTGTCCAGTGGACCGATACCGAGACGCCCGATCCCCTCCGGCTCTACCCTGGTGCCGCCCGAACGACGGGCTACCCGATCACGCTCCATCTCTACGGGGTCACCGAACAACCTGAGCTGGTTGAGGCAGCGCTCACAGGTCCGGACAATATGCCCGTTGCGTGCTACACCAACTCTCCCAGCAACGACAGTGAACTCGACGACATGATCCTGCTGATTCCCAAGCAGCCGCTCCTGCCGCTCAGCGCCTACCGTGCACGCATCGTCGTCAAAGAAGCGGACGGGCGGGAGACGGCGCGCTCCTGGCAGTTCACCACCGGAAAGGCCGTCGTGCCAGCATCCCCGCCTAAACCTACGATAAAACCAGCCCCCAAACCGCCCCCAATTCCACCGCCTAAACTAAAGAAAAAGAAATGACTCTAAAATCAATCTCCCCACAGCAGTGGAAATCCGGCATCGCCGCCTGGCTCGGCTGGCTCTTCGACGGCCTAGATATTCATCTCTACACGGTTGTCGCTCCTGTCTTTGTCGCGCTTCTGCTCCAGAGCACCTCGACAACCTCACCCGATGTTAAAGAGAAAGCGGCCTACATTCAGGCAGCGTTTCTGGTGGGCTGGGCGCTAGGCGGTGCGTTCTTTGGACGGCTGGGCGATATTCTGGGCCGGAGCCGCTCGCTCAGCTTGACGATTCTTACCTACGCGGTGTTTACCGGGCTGTCATCGGTGGCGCAGACCTGGCAACAGCTTCTCATTTTCCGGTTTATTGCCGCACTCGGGATCGGTGGGGAGTGGGCTGTGGGCTCCGCGCTGCTCTCGGAGACATGGCCCAAGAGCTGGCGCGGCTGGCTGGCGGCGACACTCCAGACCGGCGTGAATATCGGCGTGCTTCTGGCAACTCTCACCACGTATCTCATGGCGGGCAACGAGCGCTGGGTCTTTCTCGTAGGAATTCTCCCAGCCCTCTTTGTCTTCTGGATCCGTAAAAATGTCCCCGAGCCCGACGAGTGGAAAGCGGCAAAAGAGAAAGACGACAAGGCTCCTGGCATCGCCGATCTGTTCCGCCCCCCGGTTCTCGCAACCACGCTACGGGTCGTCGCGGTCTGTTCCACCTCACTCACAGCGTGGTGGGCATTTCAGTTCTGGCATCTCCAGCACCTGCGTAGCCTCCCCGAGGTACAGGCGATGGATAAGCTCGCGATCACACAGCTTGCCAGTAAGACATTCGGGTGGATCATCGGCATCTCGATTCTAGGGAACTACTTCGCCGGGTTTCTCGCCCGGAAACTAGGCTACAGAGCTGCAATCGCCGTCATGCTCCTGGGCTTCTGCCTTGCCAACACCGCCGCGTATATCGTCCCCCGCAGCGCCGCGACCCTCCTGCCCTTCCTGCCCGTTGTCGGGTTCTTTTCCGGGGTATTCGCGCTCTTCACGATGTACCTGCCGCCGCTTTTCCCCACACTCTTGCGAACGACGGGGGCGGGATTTTGCTACAATATCGGGCGGATCTTCGCAGCGGCAGGCACGGTGTTCTTCGTGCTCATCAACCCGGTGGGCGACATGCGCCTCTCACTGATCTCACTCAGCCCGCTGTTTTTCCTGGCGATGTGCTTTGCCCTGACGCTACCGGATCTGCGCGATGAACCCGACGAAAAGCAGCCTGTGAGCTAGCGACGCTGTTTATTTTTGAGCTGCTCGACGGCTTCTGTGATGCGCTTGGTGCGGGTTTCGGGGCGCTTGGCATCCTCGATCCAGCGGACGTAGTTTTTTCGGTAGAACGTCGGAATAGACTCGAAAAACGCCCGCGCTTCAGGGACGGCGGTAATTGCATCGCGGAAATCTGAAGAGAGTTCGTAGAGCTGAGGGCCTTCGGGGGAGAGCTCGACTTCAACGTCGGTAGTTAGATCAAGCTTCGTATCGCGACGAAATGCCGGACCAAGCAGGAGAATATAACCGTCGCGGTCGGGCTGGAGCGGGCCGCGTATCGTGTGCCCTCCGACGGTTCCTGTTACATCGTGGCGCTCTCTTGGGCCCCACGTGTCATTGGGATCAAAGGGAATCGGTACAGCGACACTGGTTCCACGAACGGAGAGCAGCGTGGTGAAGCGCTGGAGCGGCGTGGCCTCGATCTGAATATGCGCTGCCGCACCGCGCGCGGCGGACTCTTCGGCGGGCGAGAGAAAGCCATCGCCATTGGTGTCCATTAGGTCAAACGCGGGCCGAAGTAGCTCGGGAAGCTCCTCCCGGCTTAGCTTACCATCGTTGTTGGTGTCAAACGCTTTAAAAAGTGGGTGTGGGTTATTTGGCATCGTCGAAATCCTCAGCCCTTGGCAACAGGGGTAGAGCTGAATCAGATTACCACAAATAGGGCTTTCCCCTCAGTGCAATGGTACCCAAGTGTCTTCGCGTTCGTCTTTGACCGGGCCATTTTTCTTGAGATACGTCTCCCACAGCGACTGATCCACAAACATCTGGAAGCTCACGGCAGGGCGCAGAGCCGCAAAACCAGTCATGATATGACTTTTCAAGCGGGGTGTGAGTGCCTCGTCGAACTCCGGGGAGGCGAGCACGACGGGGGCATACGGCGGCTCGGGGATCTGGGTGTAGTAGCCGATCTTATCCACGTTAAAGCGCCGCAGGTACCACGGAAGCGGCCAGTAGTAGCCATCGCTGGAGATCACTTGGATCACCATATCGAATTTCTGTGGGTGAGACTGGGCAAGGGCTTCAAGCTGCACCTTGAGCTGGTTCACATCAGGCACCGTCGGCGAGTAGAGGTAGGGGTTACGCGCCTCGTTCTGGAAGACAAAGCTCGCTTTGTACGCCTGCCAGCCGAGCTGCGCCGCCCCCAGTAAGATCAGAAGCACCGCGAGGACTTTCAGGGATTTCGAGCGGGCTGCCTCCACAATCCCGGCGGCACCAAGCCCAGCCAAGAGAGTCCAGGGGAGCAGAAAATTCAGCAGACACCAGGGTGTTTTGTACGGGATCACGGCGTAGATTCCGGTGAGCAGCAGCGTGTAGAGCGTGAGAAAACGCCCAAACGGGGTGCGGAATTTCAGCGCAGCCCCGATCACTCCCAGTGCCAGAATCAGTCCCTCGCTGGAGATTGTTCCACGCGGCCCAGAGTGCCAGGCGAGAAGCGAGAGGTAGTAGTGCCACGGGTGCTTGTGCAAGTCCGTCCCGCCCGCGCGCCGGAGCCAGGGCGTGTAGGTTTGCAGGTACCCCAGCGGCCCAGCGGGGTTAGTGAAAAAGCCCGAGAGGAAGACATAGGCAACCGCCAGCGCGATGGTGATAGTGAGCAGAATCGGACGCCAGGCGAGCATCTTGCCCTCGCGATCGCGGAGCGCGAAAAACCAGGCGATTCCCGCCGCGAACAGCGAGAGCGCCGCCGTCTCTTTGGTCGCGAACATCAGCCCCGCGAAGATTCCTGCGCCGATAGCCGAGCCTCTAAGTGCAAAGCCAAAAAAACCGAGGGTGAAGGCGGCGAGAAAGACTTCCTGGATGAAGTAGCGGCTGTAGAAAACAAAGGCGGGAGAGAGCGCCAGAAAGAGCCCGGCCCAGAGCAGCGCGTGCAGTCCGAGGGGCTTTTTGAGGAGCAGAAGCAAACCAACCATCGCAGCCCCGAGCACCGCGATGGCGGTCCGAAAGTCCGACTCCTGCATGTCCGCAATCAGGCGGTGCCCACTTGCGGCCACGAACGGAAGTGCGGCGTAGTAGATTGTCGGGCCGTGGAACTCATTGGGATCGTAGGCGTACTTGCCGTGCGCCCAGAGCTCCTGGAACTTCACTGCATGGACTGCCTCATCGCCATGAAAGGGGCGATTTCCCAGCTGAGGCAGTCGTAGAGCGAGCGCAAGTGCTATCAAGAGAAAGACGGCGACGAGCGCAAGGACACGTCCCATTACTTGGCCGGCAGACCGTAGACCTCGACTTCAGTGTAGCGGTTCAGTGGATCGGTGAAGGTACTGCCACGGCTGTAGAGCCGGACATAGCGTGCCTGGGCCTTGTTGGCGGCGATCAGACGCCCCTCGCTCGTCTCAAAGTACTCGCGGTCCTTGCCAATTCCCAGCCCGGCGCTGTTATCCGCATCGTTGTTGTAGAGCGTTGTGACGCCTTCGACAAACTTCGGATCATTGGAGACCTGCACGATCACATCGCGGAAGACAACGGGCTGCTCATGGAAGTGCCAGACTAGCACGTACGAGAGATCCGAGATGGCCCCCAGGTCAATCTGTATCCACTGCAGCTTGGGGTACATCTCGACAGTGGTGCCTTGCTTGGCATCTTTATCGCCATCCGTGATCAGATCAAGAGAGCCTTCGTAGGGCGCTTTGCTCGCCGTAACTTTCTTCTTCAGGGCCAAATTGGCGGTTCCCTTGGGCACCTGTGGAATGGGCCGTGGCCGTCCGAGCGGCTTCTCGACATTGGCTCCCGCGGGCGCATCTGAAGGTGTCCCGATAAAGTTTGGCTTAGGCAAGATTGCCGGTAGCGGCACCAGGTCCTGTGCAAGCGCGGCCCCGGCGAGGGCAAGTGTGGTAAACACCAGGAAAAGAGATCTCTTTTTCGTAGCCTTTAAATACAATTTATTCACTCTCCTAAAAACAAGTTCACTGCCCCTCTTAGAGTTCGCTGGGGCAGTTTTAGTTTCCGTTATTGTGCACGTAGTTTCTGCGCCAACGCCCGGACTTTCTCATCCTGGCTTGTGGCGAG
>NZ_JAYUPA010000359.1:0-5137 GCF_043760365.1 Armatimonas sp. | reverse complement strand
CGGTAGAGCTCGCGGCGGCGATCTGGACGATCAAAGACGTCCAGGAGCCGCTGCTGGGCGCTCTCTCGCATGCCCGTCAGCTCCCCCTTGTAGCGCTTTCTCTCCCCCTCGACATACCCCAAGAAATCCTGCGAGTCCTTACCTCCCTGTCGCTCCAGCTCCCCAAGCTCGGCACTTAGCAGCTCGGGAGTCAGGGGGTTCGCAAGGGGAACCTGCTGAAGAGGCAGACCAACTTCATCGGCAAGTAGTTCAACGGGTTGAGGCGGGAAATCTCTTAGAATCTCTTGGCGGATGAGGGCAGCAACCCCTGCATCTGCCTGCTTTTGGGCGTTGGTGGGAACAAAGACCTCGCGCTTTTCTAGCTCCTCCACACAGACCTTGCAGAAATAAGCCCCAGGGCGCTCAAGAGTCCCTTGCCCAGATGCCCGTAGACGCCTCTGTACGGCTCGAAGAGCCGCCTTCCAGGCTTCTAAGCACTCATTCCTTTCAGCGATCTCCCAGAGCTGCTGAAATCGCCTCAGGCTCTCGGAGTCCCCGGTAAGGGCTACGACCTCGGCCACTTCCTTCTCCGCGATGGCATATATGCCTTTCCCCTGAGCGTTGGGCATTGGGCGTTGGGGAGGTATGGGTGCTTGTTTCTCGCTTTCGCTAACGTTCAACGTTTCTTTAATAGATACATTCGTATCTTTCTTTTCCGGAGAACGCTTTCTTTTAGTGGGTGCAAATTTTGCACCTCCAAAATTTGGAGCTCCAAAATTTGCACCTCCAGAATCAGGCATAGCTGCATCAGGATTTAAGTCCGTTTGGAGAGCGGGCTCTACCTCTGCAAGGCGATCTCTTGTGGCAAGGCGCGTGCGGGTAATCGCTTCCTTCTGGCGCTCTGTATCGGCCCAGCGGAGGGCATAGCGTGCCCCATGACGATTATCGTGGCTTGCCGTCTCAATGACGAATCCTGCTGCGATAGCCTCGCGAATGCCTTGACGGGCCGAGTTGATCGATAAGGCGCTTTTCTCGGTGATTTGGGAGAGCGCTAGCTCAGCCTCGATTCGCCGCTCTCCGGTCACATTGTCCTGCCAGCCAAGGGTTTCTCGAATCAGCACAGCCACAATGACGATGACGCACTTGGGATAGTCTCCGCGAATAATCTCGTCGAAGAACTGGTTGGGCGTGGGCGTGAAGTTCGCCTCAAGCCGCTGGAATCCATGAAAGTTTGCCATCGCCATATCCTCCCTTACAGCTCCTCGTCCACAGGAGCGGGCGGCATCACATGATCGGCGTAGAACGCGGCGAAAGCTTCCGCAATCGCATCTTGCTTGCGGTACTTTCGCTTTGCATCCAGTCGGTTAACACGCTCCACGTAGTCGTCCAGGTACTTGTTCAGCTTGGCGGACACCCGGATCGTCACCACCGCAATCTCATCGTCACCGGCAATCTCCAGTGCCCGCGCCAAGCGTCCTTCCCGTTCCGACCCCTGGTTGGCTCTTGCTGCCCCCTCTCCTGAACCCTTCGTTCGTTTGGGCGTGGCAACCTTCGCAGGAGCGCCCTCACGCTCTGTCGTTGCTTCGTTTGAAGTGTCGCTACTTCGTGCGTTCTCAGGTTGCTGCGCTACAACGTTTGTTGGTTCGTTAGTTTCTTCGTTGTAACGTTGTAACGTTGTAACGTTAGTTTCTTCGTTCTCTATTAGTTCTGCTACGGGAGAGGAGATCTCCTCGGGGCGAGGGGCATGTTCTGCATTTAGCTCTGATAGCAGCAGAGCTGCCTTCCCCTTACCAGGCATCTTAAGGCCACCACTCATTTCTTCGCGCCTTTCTTACTTGGTTTTGAGGTTGATTTTGTGTCTCGGTCAGCGCTGTTCTCGCTCTCTTTCCAGCCCTTGAAGGCCAGGTCGTCAAGAGCATCGGAGATCGTTTGGTCATCCACCGTTTTTGCTCCCATGGCAAACGCGTTAAGCAAGGCATTGTCACAGAGCATGCAGAGCCGCCTGGGTACTCCCTTCGTGATGTTATAGAGCCGCCGGTGAAGCTGCTCCTCTGGAAAGAGGATGTCAAAATCACCACCAGCAACCTGGATTCGGTGGCGCATCATCGCTACTGCATCCTCAAACGAGAGGGGATTGAGCGTCGAGCCATGCGCGATCCTGTCCCGAAGCGCTGGCTTGTAGGTCAGCTTCCGAGCGATATTAGGCTGGGCGAGCAAGACGATCTGGATCAGCTTATCTTTCTGGGTCTGTTCGTTGCTGATATGGGTTAGGGTCTCCATGTTCTCAGCGGAGATCGTCTGGGCCTCATCAATGACCAGAACGGTGGTCTTTCCACTCTTGTAGTTGCCCACAAGAAAGCCCCGGAGAGCATCCCAGTTATCTGACTGGAAATGGGCCGCCTCTTCACCAAAGTGTGCCAGAATGAGCCTAAGAAACTGCGAGGCAGTACGCACTGAGGGATTGGTAATATGAGCAACGACAAGGGACTCATCGTCGCGCCAGGCATTGAGCATGAACTGCGAAACAGTCGTTTTGCCGGTCCCCACCTCACCCTGGAGAAGAAAGATGCCTTGCCGCTCCTCAACGGCGTATTGAATCTTCGCGACGGCGAGCTGATGCTCCCGCGTGCCATAGGCAAACTGCGGGTCAGGGGTCGCGGCGAACGGCTTCACCTTGAGACCGAAATGTTCCAAGTACCCAGACAAACTACCTGTCTCCCTCTGTGTGAAAGTTGCGCTTGTAAGTTAATTACAATCGCGTGATGCGAGATTATATCTATCGGCTGGGTGACTTGTCAAGCTCACTATTTTCCGCGTGAAAAAACAGGAGTGCTTCCTCAAAAAGTGTGGATGCCAGCAGAGTGGGCAGAGCCGTAAATAGGAGAGCATGGTTACTCACTATCCACCGGAACTACAAATTCCTATCTCATCTACCCAGGCAAGTGGGACACTGCTTTCGTTCTCCTTGTTTGGCGGGCTCTCCCCACGGCTGGGGGCCTCAAGCAAGCCTACGCTCCCCGAATGCCTCCTGGCTTACCTGCTCGTACAGCCAGACCTACGCGCTCCACGGACAAAGGTAGCATCGGTGCTGTATCCAAGGGGCAGACCTGTGAAGCGCTCGAAGGACTCTGGCTATAACGCGATTCAGGAGAACTTGAAGCAGCTCAAAAAAGAGTTTCTCCTGCCTGTGCCTCCGGGGCAGGGACTCTGTGGAGAAGATGGTGGGGAGGTATACCTGAACCCGAAGCTCTTCACCGTAGATATCGCCCTGTTTCGGAGGCTGGTTCAGATCACTTCCTCGCAGGTGCCACGTATCGAGCTAGTTGAGGAGCTCCTCGAAGCTGTGGAGAAGTACCAGAGAGAGCGATTTCTGCAAGGGTGGAACTTTGTCTGGTGTGAGCACTACCGGGACGAAGTCCATCTGGGCCGGGATCGGATGCTCATGTACCTACTGAGCCCCTGCCGTACTTTTCTCTCCGACGCAATTGCGCTACGTCTACAGGAGGCTCTTTATCAGAGCAAGCCGATTCTGCGCCGACTGCGCTTACTGGTCGAGGAGCAGATGCGACAAGGACGCTATCGTGAGGCACTGATGAGCCTCTATCTCTATCGAGAGAACCACGAGAAGGAAGAGGCCGCTCAGATCGAGGCGCTGGAGGCCGAGGTTCGCCATCGAGACCCTGAAGTGGGTAACGTTCTCCTGGTACAAAACGCGCTTCAGTACGTCGAAAAACAAGCTAAGGCACCACAGGGGAACCTACTACGGCCAGAGCATCTCCAGGAAATTATCGAGAATTTGACCCGCATTGCGGAGCAGGCCCTTGATGCTGTTAAGACCGGTTGTATAATCCCCAAAACTCCGCGCAATTTTCCCCACCCGAGGAGCCCGATTTCAGTCGGGTTCCTTAGATTCCGGGCGCACCGCGCCCAAAGCAGACATGCTCTTCCTTTAGGGGGAAGACATGCTACGAGGGGGAGAAGTGAAAGACATCAGTGAGTTCAAAAGACAGGGGCTGAGCATCAGTCAGATCAGCACCTTGACCGGCTTTGATAGAAAGACGATACGAAAGTATCTGGACGAGCCCAAGACACCACGTTACGGGCCACGACTGCCTAAAGGTAGCAAACTGGAACCCTTCCATCCTTACCTTCAGAAGAGAATGAGTCAAGGAGCTTGGAATGCCGTTGTCCTCTTCAAGGAAATCAAGGGGGAAGGCTACACCGGCAAGATAACCGTTCTGCGCGATTGGCTCCAACCCTTGCGAGAGCAGGCAGCCCAGGTCGCGGTTCGACGCTTCGAGACTCCCCCCGGCCACCAGGCACAGGTGGACTGGGGAGAGATTGGCGATATTGACACAGATGAAGGACGCAAGACGCTCTATTGCTTTGTGTTCACCCTGGGACATAGCCGCGCTCAGTTTGTGGATGTGACGACCGACACCAAGATTGCCACTTTGCTCCGGATGCACGAAGCCGCCTTTCATGAGCTGGGCGGGGTGCCTCGTGAGATTCTGTATGACCGAATGAAGACCGTCGTGCTGGGAACGGAACGGCTAGGTGCGCCGCGCACCGTACCGATGAACGGGGGGAAACGCGCTTTCATCCTCTCTTTGTTGACTTCGCCTCCTACTGGGGATTTACCCCACGCGCTTGCCGTGCTTATCGTCCCCAAACGAAGGGGAAGGTAGAAAATGGAGTTGGCTACATTCGCAAGAGCTTTCTGTGCGCTCGTGAGGCAACGGGCTTGACTGACCTGCGAGCACAGTTACGCACTTGGGTCTGGCAGACGGCCAATGAGCGCACGCATGGCACGACATTCCGCCACGTGTTGACTCATTGGCAGGAAGAGAAGCCCTTCCTTTTGCCCTTGCTTGGCAAAGCCAGCTATCCGTATGCTTCTCAAGAGACTCGCCAGGTAAGTAGGGATGCCTTCGTGTCGTATCGCGGCAATCGCTATTCTGTGCCCTGGCGAGTAGCGGGTCTGGAAGTATTGCTTCGTGAGAGCAACGGTGAGCTTCAAGTACATCGCAGTGGCGAACGTCTTGCCCTTCATCCTTTGAGCACTTCAGGCTCTCATGCCTGTGTGATTGTGGCTTCGCATCATGAGGGGATCCCCCTGGGGGCGAGCCTTCGCCCCGGCAAAGCCAAGATCCATGTC
>NZ_JAYUPA010000358.1:0-5138 GCF_043760365.1 Armatimonas sp. | reverse complement strand
TGCCGAGCTCAACCAGCTCCTGAGTTTTTTAAGCGAAGAGAGCCCTGAGGCAGCGCCCTCTACCAGCCCCCTGCCGTTCTTCAACCTGGCCGCCTGAGCGGTCACCTATGATACACCCTACGCCAACTACCAGGGGAGCTCGTCGGCGTAGGGAATCCAGATATTCTTTACCTGGGTCGCAGCCCGTAGAAAAACATCGTGGCGCGGCTGTGTACCAGGCTTGAGGCACCAGGTTCGCTTAAGATTTCCCACCGACGCCGTCTCAACCAGCGCTGCATTCTCCCCGACATACCAGACTCCGTCCACATCATCGTGCTCTGCCAGGGTCTTCATCAAGGTGTCGCGCTCGCCCGTGACAAGATTGACCACGCCTCCCGGGACATCGCTGGTTTCGAGGACTTGATAGAAATCCGTGGCGGAGAGAGGATGCGCCTCCGAGGGAACCACGATCACGGTATTGCCCAGCGCGATTGCCGGAGCAATAAATCGAATCAGTCCAAGAAGCGGCGGCTCCGTCGGGCAAGCGATTCCCAGCACCCCGAGCGGCTCCGGCATTGCCAATACGACACTCTTTTGCACGGTTCGGTGAACCGTTCCCTCGTTTTTATCTGCCCATGCGGCCCAGAAGAAGAGCTGCGCAATGGCCTCCTCCACTTCAGAGACACCGTCGTGCCCCGTCTGCAATGCGATACGTGTCGCAAACTCCGCCGTCCGGTAGCTTAAGCTCTCCGCGAGATAGTACAGAATCTGGGCCCGGTTGTGGCCGCTCGCCCCCCCCCAGCCAGACGAAGCCGCCCGCGCTGCCTCCACTGCATTACGGAGGTCTTTGCGGTTACCCTCGCCCACAAGACCAAGCATCTCGCCCTGCGAACTGTGGACTTCGCGGCTATAGCCCGAGTCGGGCCGCGCCTGCTTACCGCCAATATAAAGCTTCGCCGTTTGATCGAGATTTCGCCTCTGACTACCCTCTCCTTGACTCCCCTCTCCCACCCGCGCAGCGGGCTTGTTATGGGGAGAGGGGCTGGGAGTGAGGGCCACAGAGTTGGGGGTGAGGGCAACCAAATACTCCCAGAGCCCCTCTTTGCCGCCCTCGCGCCCGAAGCCCGACTCGCGGTAGCCTCCAAACCCGGCGGCGGCGTCAAAGAGATTCGTCCCGTTGATCCAGACTGTGCCCGCCTTGAGCTTGGGAGCGGTTTCCAGGCACTGGTTGATACTCTCCGACCAGAGAGACGCCGCCAGGCCGTAGGGAGTGTTGTTCGCTAGGGCGACGGCCTCGGCGGGCGTGCGGAACGACAGGGCCACGAGCACCGGGCCGAAGATCTCCTCCTGCACAACCCGCGACGCGGGGGAGACACCCGTGAGGAGTGTGGGCGGGTAGAAACAGCCGTCTTTCGGGCACGGAGTGCTGGGCTGGAAAAGTCTCGCCCCCTCTGCCACGCCTGCTTTCACTAGCTCGTCAATGCGTGCAAGCTGCAGGGGCGCGATAATCGCCCCAATATCGGTCACTTTATCCAGCGGATCACCGACACGCAGCGTCTCCATGCGCCGCCTGAGCTTGCCTAGAAAGCGCTTTTCGATACTTTCCTGTACTAAGAGTCGGCTTCCCGCGCAGCAGACCTGCCCCTGGTTGAACCAGATCGCATCCACGACGCCCTCAACAGCAGCGTCTAGGTCGGCATCCTCAAAGACAATAAACGGGGACTTACCCCCCAGCTCCAGGGTCAATTTCTTGCCCGTTCCCGCGGTCGCCTTTCGAATTTGTCGCCCGACTTCCGTGGAGCCCGTGAAAGCGATCTTGTTCACATCAGGATGAGCAACCAGCGCAGCGCCCGTGGCACCATCGCCGGTGACGATATTCACGACGCCTGGTGGCAGCCCGATCTCCTGGCAAATCTGCGCAAAGAGGAGCGCAGTGAGCGAGGTAAACTCAGCGGGTTTCAGCACTACGGTGCAGCCCGCCGCCAGTGCAGGTGCGATCTTCCAGGAAAGCATGAGCAACGGGAAATTCCACGGAATGATCTGGCCGCAGACCCCCACCGCCTCGTAGCCGGGGTACTCCGTCTCAAGCAGGGTCGCCCAGCCCGCATGGTGGTAAAAATGCCGAATGACTAGCGGAATATCAATGTCACGAGTCTCACGGATCGGCTTGCCGTTATCAAGCGTCTCCAGCACCGCAAAGAGCCGGGCGTGCTTCTGCACCTGCCGCGCCAGCGCGTAGAGAAAGCGTGCCCGCTGTGCCCCTCCAAGTGCTTTCCAGCCAGCGAGTGCCGCGCTTGCCGCCGTGACAGCCGCCGCGATATCGGTGTCGGTGCCTTGACCAATCAGAGCCAATACTTTGCCATTTGCCGGATTCATACTGGGAAAATGCGAGCCAGATACCGTCCACGCACCGCCGATAAAGTGCCCGAATCCCTCGGCGTGCGTTGCAAGCCACTCCTGCGCCGGGGCCGCACTCTCAGGCGCAGGGCCGTAGTCCATGGTCTGAAAAATCTCCACGATGCTCATAGAGAAAATACGGCTTTGAGGAGATCCTCACGCGTCACGATGCCCACCAGCTTGCCCGTGGAATCAACGATGGGCAGACGATTGATCTTCCTGCTGATCAGGGTGCGTGTCGCTTCGACAACCGTGGTTTCCTCGGTGGCTGTCTGGAGGTTGGTGGACATCACGGAGCGTACACAGAGATCCGCACCGTCGTGGTAGAGGCGCTGAAGGATCTCCTCGGAGGCCACAAAGAACCCAAAGGCCGCCGTTCGGGGAAGCGCCGCTCGTTTGCGCGCCTCGTTCAGCAAGTCCGACTCCGAAAGAATGCCCACCAGGTTGCCCTGAGCATCTACCACAGGTGCTCCACTGATCTGCTTCTCCGAGAGCAACGCCGCTGCCTCACGCAGCGTTGCGTCTTCCGATATTGTCACGACATCGCGGGTCATGATCCCAGCAATAGTTTGCATAGGGTTACTTCACCAGGAGGGCGTACTCGGTTTTGGTGCGATAGGTCTGACCGGGCATCAGGATCGTGCTGGGAAAGTTCTTATGGTTTGGAGAGTCCGGGAAGTGCTGCGTCTCCAGACAGATACCGGAGTACTGAACATACTTCCAGCCGCCCTTACCCGTGAGTGTGCCATCCAGGAAGTTCCCTGTGTAGAACTGTAAGCCGGGCTGGTCGGTTCGGATCTCTAGGAGGCGGCCTGTGGTAGCTTCGGAGAGACGTGCGACAGTTGCGTAGCCCTTGGCTCCTGGCAGGAGAACATAGTTCAGGTCATAGCCGATATTGGGCTCTTTTCCGCCCGCTGCTAGTAGTCGGTCACCGACGATGGCAGGCTGAGCGAAGAAGTCATAGGGAGTGTCAACCACGGGCAAGATCTTGCCCGTGGGCAGGAGATCCTCATCGCCTTCCGTGTAGCTCTTTGCTGCGATATAGAGCTCGTGATCCAGAATCGTCCCCTTGCCTTTAAGGTTGAAATAGGCATGGTTCGTTAAGTTAATCGGGCACGGCTTATCGGTTGTCGCGGCGTACTCCATCTTGAGGGTATTGGCTTCGGTAAGTGTGTAGATCACCGATGCGTTCACGTTGCCGGGGTAGCCTTCTTCGCCGTCTTTGCTGAAGTAGGTAAACTGCACCGCCGGGCCATTGGGCCGTGCGACAATCTGAGCCTTCCAGATTACTTTATCCCACGCCTTCGGGCCACCACCGTGCAAGTGGTTGGGCGGGTTGTTCGTCGCGAGCTTGTAGGTCTTGCCCCCCAGGGTGAAGCGCCCCTTGCCGATGCGGTTACAGTACCGCCCGACCGTGGACCCCATGTACGGGTGCCCCTTCTCGTACTTCGCAACACTGTCAAAACCCAGACAGATGTCGGCCATCTTGCCGTCTTTGTCCGGCGTGTGGAGCTCGGTCAGAGTCGCGCCGTAGGTCATGATCTTTGCAACAAGAC
Source organism: Armatimonas sp. (assembly GCF_043760365.1). GTDB lineage: Bacteria > Armatimonadota > Armatimonadia > Armatimonadales > Armatimonadaceae > Armatimonas. The sequence goes on along the minus strand of NZ_JAYUPA010000358.1, from coordinate 1,206 downwards.
CATTCTTGTTGGTCAGAGTGTAGATATCTACTGCAGCTCCACTCTTGAGCTTGCCAAACGACGATTTCGTAACGCCTGCCATGTCTTCTTCCATTCCTTCCTCACAAACGAGTTCAACGCCATTGTACCAGTCATGGTATACTGTGGCACGGGCCGCACCCATGCGGCCCGTATTTTTATTGCCATGTTCACCGAACTTACCCCCCAAAAAACCACCAAGTATATCTTTGTCACGGGCGGCGTCGTCAGCTCTATCGGCAAGGGGATCACCTCCGCCGCGCTGGGACGTTTGCTAAGAAACCGGGGCTTTCAGGTCACGCTGATGAAGCTTGATCCCTACATTAACGTGGATGCAGGCACGATGAACCCCTTTCAGCACGGCGAGGTCTTTGTCACCGACGATGGCGCGGAGACGGATCTGGATCTGGGGCACTACGAGCGGTTTGTGGACATCAGCCTGAGCCGCTCTGCCAGCGTGACAACGGGCGTTGTTTACGGAGCCGTGATTGCTAAGGAGCGGCGCGGCGACTATCTGGGCGGAACCGTCCAGGTGATTCCTCACATCACCAACGAGATCAAGGAGCGCATTGTCGCTCTGGGAAAATCCACGGGCGCGGATGTGGTTCTGGCGGAGGTCGGCGGCACGGTGGGAGATATCGAGGGGCTGCCCTTTCTGGAAGCGATCCGCCAGATGAAGCGCGATGCGGGGCCCGGTAATGTCCTCTTTGTGCATGTCACACTGATTCCCAGTGTCGGTCCCTGGAATGAGATCAAGACCAAGCCAACGCAGCACTCCGTCGTCCGTCTGCGCGAGGTCGGAATCGCGCCCGATGTTCTGGTATGCCGCGTTAAAGAGGGCCTCTCCGCAGAGCACCGCGAGAAGATCGCGCTCTTTTGCGACGTGGATGCCGAGGCCGTTATCTCCGCGCGGGATGTTGAGACGATCTACGAGATTCCAGTTATCTATGAGGAAGAGGGCTTTGCCAGCCTCGTCACCCGCCGTCTGGGCCTCCCCCAAACCGAAGCTAATCTTGATGAGTGGAAGACTATCGTTCAGCGTGTTCTTCACCCGGAACACACCGTCAAAGTAGCGGTCGTCGGAAAGTATGTCCAGAATGGGGATGCCTATATCTCCATCGCGGAGAGCCTGAAGCACGCGGGAATCGCCCACAACTGTCATGTTGAGCTGGACTGGGTAGACTCCGA
>NZ_JAYUPA010000357.1:0-1840 GCF_043760365.1 Armatimonas sp. | reverse complement strand
CAAGCTTGATCCCCGCCCGGCGCGAGCCCTCGTCAATGTCGCCCAAGACGCCACCGAGAAGTCCACCCGCGAGCGGTGACCAAGGAATCACACCGAGGCCGTAGTCTTCACAGGCGGGAAGCAAGTCCCGCTCAACCGTACGGGCATTGAGGTTGTAGAGGCTCTGCTCACTCACTAAGCCGAGGAAGTTGCGGCGCTTGGCGGCCTCGTTGGCTTTGGCGATATGCCAGCCCGCGAAGTTCGACGAGCCGATATAGAGCACCTTCCCCTGCTGGACAAGCAGCTCCATCGCCTGCCAGATCTCCTCCCATGGCGCGTCCCGCCAGACATGGTGCATCTGGTAGACATCAATGTAGTCGGTCTGGAGGCGGCGCAGGCTCTCCTCACACGCCTTGCGAATGTGCAGCGCGGAGAGGCGGCTGGTGTTGGGCCACTCGCCCATGTCGCCGTAGACCTTGGTCGCCAGGACCACTTTCTCGCGCCGCCCGCCGCCCTGCGCAAAGTAGCGCCCGATAATCTGCTCGGTGATTCCCTCGCCCTTTTTGCCGCCGTAGACATTGGCCGTGTCCCAGAAGTTCATCCCGTGCTCCAGCGCCCTGTCCATAATTGCGTAGGAATCGGGCTCGGTAGTGCGCGGACCAAAGTTCATCGTTCCCAGACAAAGCCGGGAGACCTTCAGGCCCGTACGGCCAAGATTCGTGTATTTCATAATTTTTCTTTCTTTCGCCCCGCTTCACGGGACGGCTTTCACGCGCTCGCGTACAGACAGCCCAGTGCCCGAATTTCGGCATCGGTCTTGGTGCGCTCCAGCCACTCAAGTTCGTCGAGAAATGCTCGAAAGTGCCGCCTAGGCATCCAGCCCAGCGGGGAAGCTTCGGCATTGCTCCGGTGCGGACGGCGGGAGATGTCTAAGCCGTATTTTTCGACCAGCGCACGGGAACCGGGGAAGATCGCCTCGCAAGTTCCCAGGGGGTCGGCTTCCCAGCCTTCAGTCTGGGCATCGGTGAAGGCATTGGCTTTTACAGCATTAACGAAGAAGCTTTCGTCGCCCGTGTAGCCCACACTTGCCTCGATACAGTCCAGCACGTCCAAGCGATCCACGCCGCCGTAGAGCAGACGCGAGCCGAAGTGCAGGAAGTCGCGATAGGGCGTGAAATCGGCGGGGCGAACCGCGACATACTGAACTCCGTGGCGCTGCTTGTTGTACTCACACAGCTCCTCACCGATGCGCTTGGTGAAGCCGTACTTATCGTAGTGCCCGTGCCAAGCTTGCGAGCTCAAAAACACCACTTTCTTGATCCCTGCGCTCTGGGCCGCCTGAAACATCCAGAACGTACCGTCCACGTTCAGCCGCCAGAAGTCCGCCTCGGTCTTACTGTTCCCGTGGATTCCATGCCACGCGGGCAGGTGCAAAATTGCATCGCATCCGGCGGCGGCCCGCTCCAGCCCCACCCCGATCTGGACATCAGTCTGGATAAACTCCAGCCCGGTGAAGGGCTCTTTCTCGGGGAGCTTGCTGATATCGGAGAGCACCAGCGTGTGTCCCGCTGCCAGAAGCCGAGGGATTATGCCTCGCCCAACATTGCTGTTAGCACCTGTGAGTAAAATTTTCATAAAGATTCCTTACTGAAGAAGCGGCTCTAAAACGCCCGGCACGAAGTTTCCAGAGAGCTGTTCCTGCTCCTCCCAGGCGGCGCGTAGCTTATCTTCCCACTGGCGCAGAAAGATCTGGCGACACCAGGCCTTACTCACACGCCAGGCTTTGTAGTAGGAGTTGTTCTCGGTATCGCCCGCCACGGCGGCGCGGGCACCGTCTTGGAAGCGCCGCTTGATCGAGACC
>NZ_JAYUPA010000356.1:0-5145 GCF_043760365.1 Armatimonas sp. | reverse complement strand
GCGGGCGGGATGGCGGGCCTCCTTCAGACAGCCCGGACATTTAAGAAACGAGGCAACGAGCGCACTATTTGGTTTCTAGCGACTTCCGGGCACTGCCTCGGGCTACAAGGCGTGCGCGAGTTCATTGACAACCACATAGACGACTGGCAGGTTCCTGGGCCGTTTGCCAAGCTCTTTGGACAGGCAAAAGACCCGAAAGACCCGATCTACCTCTGGGTGGGACTCGATCTGGCCAGCCAGACCCGGGCGCTGGGGATTTTCTACAAGGCCCACTTAATCAATGTTCGTGAAGACACTCAGAATTTGTTCTCAGACATTGCCCGTGTCTCCCGTGAGAACAACGATAAAGTAGCCGAGGTGCTGGGCTACGATGCCAAGAAGCGCTTCTCCGATGGGGTAAACCCCGTAGACGGCAAGAGCTGGCGCAACTTTATCCCAGGACGGCCCGCTTTCGATGCCGAGGTGGTTGGGATGGCAGGTGGTTTTGGGGTCACGTTTTCGTCGATTGACGACTCGCGTAACCAGGTGGATACGCCGTTTGATACGTTTGAAAAAGTCAATATCGCGAATCTTGCGCTCCAGCTCAAGACTTTTGTCTGTTTGCTACAGCACTACATCAACGATCCTAACGACCAAAACGCCGATCCAAAGAAACAAATCCCTCTCTACAAGACCTGTCAGTGGACCCGAATGGGCCTGCGCTCTGGCTTTGCGACCCTCAAGGGCCGTGTCCGTGAGTACGAGCCGCGCCGCTCCCTGGTGCCGAGTGATCCCGTAGACCGTGCCCTCGTAGTCGTGCCGCACAACTCCAATACTAAGAGCTTTATTGGGGTACGGGGCAACTTTATCCAGATGGTGAGCGACGATCAGGGAGGCTTCAAGGGCAAAGAGGGCAAGGCGAGCTTTGCGTTTAAAGGCATGCCCCCCACGACGGCGGACAACCAGGAGCACCGAGTCGAGTCCTATCACATGGACTCCAAGAGCGGTGATATTGACTATGCCCCAGACAAAGGGGTAACCGGCGCTGCCTACCCCAGTCAGTTCCGCATCACGACCGGAGAAAAAGAAGTCCTCTCGGTGCTCTTTCCGTGTGTCGCGACAAATATCTTTGATCTTGTTGATCAGCAGGCACTCCGAACACTCTCCACTATGACAATCTACGACGGTATCTCCAATGGTGAGCCCCGTCAGTTTGGCTATGTACTGGCCAAGCCAGAGCCAGGGGTCAGCTATGTCGAGGACACCGCAGTTGTCTTTGCGCGGCGTGGCGATGAGTACGGCACGGGCACGGAGAAGAATGCTGCGACCAACAAGCTGCGGCAGTTTAAGATCATCATGGGAAGTGGCCCGGCAGCCACGCGGTTCTTGCTCATCAACTCGACGCCTAGTAACCCGGAGGGTGAGGGCTACGTGATGGGGGCGGGCCAGGGGAGCGATGCTATTGAGTCGTCGCGCTCGTCGGCCATTATCCACACGGCGCTTAATGTTGCCAAAGACATGTGGAAGCTCGATGACTTCCGAATCCAGCGCCTGATCACGAACAATATCCGCAACAAAGGAATCGAGGGACTCCATGCCAACGCCAAGGAATTTATTGATAAAGCTGAGGTAGCCCTCGCGGCCAAAGACTACCAGCGCTTCGATACCTATGCCCGCGCGGCGTGGGGCTACGAGAGCCGCGCCTACCCGGATGTGACCAAGACGCAGCAAGACGTGGTCAACGGGGTGATTTTCTACCTCGCTCTGATGATCCCCTTTGCGTATTTTCTGGAGCGCCTGCTCTTTGGTTTCTCGGATCTAAAGCGCCAGCTCGGAGCGGTCTTTTCGATCTTCCTGGTGATCTTTGGCATCTTCGCCGCGATCCACCCGGCGTTCCGGATCACGCTCAATGCGGGGATTATCCTGCTCGCCTTTATCATGATGGCGCTCTCTGTTCTGGTGACAGTGCTCGTCTGGCAGAAATTTGAGCAGCAGCTCAAGCAGCAGACCAAGGCAATGACCGGGACACACTCGCTGGATGCGGGGAAGAGTTCCATTGCGATTGCCGCGTTCGCACTCGGCGTGGCGAACATGCGTCGCCGTGCAACCCGCACCACGCTGACTTGTGTGACTCTCGTCTTACTGACATTTACAGTTCTCGCCTTCACGTCTATTGTGCAGGAGCTACGCTTCAACCAGGTGCCTGCGCCCGGCAAGCCGCTCTACAACGGCATTCTGCTACGCGACCCGAACTGGAACGCGCTCCAGCAAGTGGCGTATCGGCTGCTCGACGATGAGTTCGGGAAGACGCGCTTGGTGGCACCGCGTGGCTGGTTCCTAGGCACACAGCCGGGTGAGCAGACCTTCTTGACCCTGAAGCGTGCGGATCGTGAGTTTGGGGCAAAGGGTGCGGTCGGGCTCTCCCCCAACGAGGCAAAAGTAACGGGCGCTGCCGACGCACTCGCGGCGGGGCGCTGGTTCTCACCGGGAGACACCCTCGTGATGATCCTGCCCCGAAAAGTGGCGGACAACTTGCGCATCACCGACAGCGATGTGAGCAATGCCTCCGCAAAGGTCAGCTTCTCGGGCCAGGACTACACGGTGATTGGAATTCTGGATCAGGATAGGTTCAAGCAGGTGCTAGACCACGACCAGGAGCCGCTCACTCCCGTAGACTTTGTCCAGATGCAACAGCTCCAAAAGCAGGGCAAGACGGATAACTCCAGCGGCTTCCAGCAGTACCTACACCTAGACTCTGATGTTATTTTCTTCGTACCTTACCAGACTCTTATTAATTTAGGGGGCGACCTGCGCTCAGTTGCGATTGGCTACGGTGACGATGAGTCGGCAGTGGTTAAAGAGCTCAAAGAGAATCTCATGAAGCGCTTCGACATGAACCTCTATGCCGCATCTGAGAAACTCGGCGCGAACCCGGGTAAGATCGAGCGGTTCTCGTCGGTAGGGGCAACCAAGGGCGAGGATTTTGGGACGATTCTGATTCCGATTCTCATCGCCGCGCTGATTGTCTTGAACACGATGCTCGGCTCAGTCTTTGAGCGTATTAAAGAGATCCATATCTTTAGCTCCATCGGGCTCTCCCCAAGTAATATCGGGACACTGTTCATGGCGGAGGCGCTGGTCTATGCGATTCTCGGGTCGGTAGCGGGCTACGTCCTAGGCCAAGCGATCAGTAAGCTGCTCTCGACATTCCATTTGATGCAAGGGCTCTCGCTGAACTTCTCGTCCGTGAGTGCGGTACTCTCCACACTCGTAGTCGTGGCAGTGGTGATGCTCTCGACTCTCTGGCCCGCGAAGAAAGCATCGGAAGTCGCCAGTCCCTCCAGTAGTAAGACCTGGTCTGTGCCTGATCCCATCGGTGATGACTGGCACATCCGGCTCCCCTTCGCCGTAACCGGTGACCAAGCATCAGGCGTGAATGGCTTTCTTGCAGAGTGGTTCCAGAGCTACGAGGGCTACTCCGTCGGAGACTTTATCACGGAAGGGATTGTCCGTGAGAGCTTCGAGACGCCTAAGGGCCACGCCTATCGCATTGGGTGCAAAGCCTGGCTCGCGCCCTTTGATCTTGGGGTATCACAGATGATCCGTTTGGAGACGCTCCCGACAGATCTTGAGGATGTCTTCGATCTGAAGCTCACTCTACACCGGGTGTCTGGCGATGTCTCCAACTGGAAACGTGTCAACCGGCGCTTCCTCAATACCCTGCGTAAGCAGTTCCTGGTCTGGCGCACCCTGAGCGCCGCAGAGCGAGAGCGCTACCTAACCCAGACCGAATTCGCGAGTGTGGAGGCGTAAAATGGCAAACGAAATGGATGATAAACACAGAAGCTCAGAGGAGCATGGCAGCGAAGACGTCGCGACGCCCCAGCACACGGACCATCAAGATCATAGTGTTCAGGATGCCCGCGATTTTATTGAGGCGGAGTCCCAGGGCGATGATAGTGCCTTCGATGAGGGCTTCACCGGCAAGACCATTCTAGGCTCGATCTTTGTCAGCCTGATCATGACTGCGGGCGCGATCTATCTAGGATTGGTCGCGGGCTCAGGGCTTGGGGCGGCATCACAGTGGGTGACCATTGTCCTCTTTGCGGAGATCGCTCGCCGCTCGTTTTTACCTCTCAAGCGCCAGGAGATCTTTCTTCTCTACTACGTCGCTGGTGGGCTTGCTGCTGTCGCGGGTGCGGATCGTGGAATCTCAGGCGGTCCTTTTGGCTGGTTGATCTGGAACCAGTACTACATCCAGAGCCCCCAAGCCGCGTCCATTGCCAAGGAAATTCCCTGGTTCTCTAGCCCCAAGCCGGGCTCGCCCGCACTGGATCAACGTAGCTTTCTGCACCCCGACTGGTGGGGGCCGATTGGCGTGATGATGCTCCACCAGACTCTGGAGCGCCTCTCCTGGCTCCCGGCGGGCTACATCCTCTTCCGCGCCACCAGCGATGTCGAGCGACTCCCCTTTCCGTTGGCATCGGTAGCGGCATCGGGTGCGACGGCGCTCGCGGAGGCGGGAAGCAAAGAGGACTCCTGGCGCTGGCGTATCTTCTCAACCGGAACCGTGGTTGGTTTGATCTTCGGTGGGATCTACACCGCGATCCCGATCATCACCGGAACGATGTTTGGGAAGCCCGTGATGCTCATCCCGATTCCCTTCATAGACTTCATGGCGTCCACGGAAACCATTCTTCCCGCAGCCCCCGTGGGCTACTCGGGCGATCTGACAAGAGTCTTGACAGGATTTGTTCTCCCCTTTGAGATGGTAGTGGCCACCTTCGTCTCCTCGATTGTGTGCCAGATGGGGCTCAACCCCTTTCTCTACCGGCAGGGTGTGCTTAAGCAATGGCATCCGGGCACTGAGTCTATTGAGACACGCGTTGTCAACCACTTCGATTTCTGGCTCTCGGCAGGCATGGGAATTCAGATCGCCATCGCGATTATCGGACTCTATATTATTATCAAGGGCTCGATTGAGGCATCTCGTGGTTTGAACCGTGGGACACGTGGTGCATGGCACGAAGTCCCAGCGGGACGTGGTGATAAAGCGGGCTGGTGGAAGATTGCTTTAGGAATTTGGCTACTGGCAACCCTAGGCTACATCGCCTTCACGCACTACTTGATCCCGGATTTCCCGGTGATGTTGCTGCTTGGCTACGG
>NZ_JAYUPA010000355.1:0-1843 GCF_043760365.1 Armatimonas sp. | reverse complement strand
CCTTCAACGAGCACAGACGCAAAAGCGGGAAACAAGCGTAGCGAAAGAAAAAGGAAATAAAAACATGACACTGACTATAGAGAGACCCGAGACAGAAGCCCGCCTGATTCGCTTTGCGACCTCGCGAGGAATCTCTCCCCTGGAGGCACTCGATGAGCTGCTCGACGAGGCGGAAGAAAACGTTGTCGCTGAGCCGGGGATTACCAAGGAGTTCGCCGACGAGCTACAAGCTATGTGCGACGGCATCGAAGCAGGAACCATCAAAGTCGCTCCCTGGGACTCCGAAGCCCGGCGAAAGCGCACTGCCGAGCTACTCAAGCGCGAGTTCGGATACGAGGCGGACACAAGCCGCAAGTGATGTGCTCAAGGGCAGAGATTCGGGCAACGAGGACTCTTAGGAAGAGCACACTGGCACCACAGTTTTGTTCTGGATATGATTGGAAGAAGGAACACAAAACAAAATGAGTGCATTGACCATCACTATTGATTCGCCGCCTGTTGAGCTGGTTGCCCTAGCTGCCACTCCTGAGGGCATGGCGCAGGTTCGTGCTATCGTACTTGATGCCTTTGGGATGGGGGACGAGCAGATAGACGAGGAGACCCTTGGAAGACTGAAGCGTGGCCTCGACGACATCGCCGCGGGACGTACCTCAAGCTTCGAGGACGCTTACACCAGAGGGCGTGAGGAACTTCTCGCCCGGATGAGTGCTCCACGTGCCTGATTCTGGCGACGAGTACCCTAGTCTACGTCGGTACATGATCCGCTTTTCGAAAGAGGCGGAGGAGAACATGATTGAGGAAGCACATGGCCTCTTCGAGTTCACCGGAGACCAAGCGGCAGGGCTGGCGCTTTATAACGACTTCTATGCCCATACCGCGACATTGGCAACGCTCCCCGACCGCCACACGATCCGACGCTCTGAGTCTAAGGTGCTGGGGTTCGAGGTGCGGCGGCTAGTGCTGCGCTCTCGCTTCCATCTGATCTATCGGATTGAGGACGCAGACGATGGGCCTCTTGTCGTGGTCGTCTGCGTCCGCTCTGGATATAAGAAGCCTCTAAACAAGGATGAAGCCCGTCGTATCATGGGGAATCAATAAGTCGGTTTACTACTTCGTCCGAGCTTCAACGGACACTGGGTGTGCGGGGTGCAACTAAATTTCCGGTGTCCGTGTCCTAAGCAATACTGAGCGGCTCAGGAGCACGGGGGAAAGACTCCGGGGTTCTGAGGAAAGGGCCAATGACTGTTGCCGAGGCCACGATGAGCCGCCAGGAGAGGGGTAGAGGCAGCACTGATCGCGTCCTAAGTACGCAGGAGAACCGTAGATGAGCAGTCAAGAGAACACGATAGGCACCAATGAGGAGATGCCAAGCAGTGACAAGAGCGCGATGAGTGCCACGGAGAGAGCCCTGAGCACCGAAGAGAGCGCCAAGACCAAGAAGAAACGTCCGACGCCTGCCGAGCAAGATGTGGAGCTGGCGAACTTTATCTCCCAGAGTCGCGTCACTATCGAGACCATTCTGGCGACCCCCGAGATTCTTGCCCTCCTTCCCCGACGCTACGACACTGCAAAGCTCAATGCCGGGCTGGGGCTTCAGAGCACAGCACAGAACTCGTTTACCGCGCGGCAGACCGCAATCGGCGAGGAGACGGCAGCAAATCTTGCCGTGACCGAGGGGCGCAGAGCCGCCTACGACCGCTATGTCCACTTCCGAGAGACCACACGCGCCGAGTTCCGGGGGCAAGCGGAGCGCCAGGCACTGGGCGTGGTGGGAACGATTCCTGTGGATACCGAGAAGCTCCTCACCCAGGCCAAGGCCAGCTACACTGCCGCCGGGCAGGCT
>NZ_JAYUPA010000354.1:0-1847 GCF_043760365.1 Armatimonas sp. | reverse complement strand
CCTTGTCCATCTTGAAGTCGGGAATACCGTAGCGCATCAGCCCGCCCAGGCGATCGTCGCGCTCAAACACCGTTACCCAGTGCCCCGCCCGGTTCAGTTGCTGCGCCGCCGCGAGACCCGCCGGGCCACTGCCAATCACCGCGACACGCTTGCCCGTGCGGTTCTGTGGGGGCTCTGGAACGACCCAGCCTTCTTCAAAACCATGATCAATAATGCGCTGCTCGACGGTCTTGATCGTGACGGCTTTATCGTTGATCGCCAGGACGCAGGCATCCTCGCACGGCGCGGGGCACAGCCGCCCGGTGAACTCGGGGAAGTTATTGGTGGCATGGAGCGCCGTGAGCGCCTCTTGCCAGCGGCCCCGGTAGACTAAGTCGTTCCAGTCCGGGATAAGATTTCCCAGGGGGCAGCCATTGTGGCAGAAAGGAACGCCACAGTCCATGCAGCGCGATGCCTGGGCGCGTAGCTTCTCGGGGGCCATCGGAAGATACACCTCCGACCAGTCCCGCACCCGCTCGCCCACGGTACGCTTTTTTGGCGCTTCCCGCGTCAGACTTAAAAATGCTCTGCTGTCACCCATAATTTTTCCACAACTCTACTTTTTGTGGCGACAGCGCCCCACGCTTGCCATCGCGGCAAACGTGGGACATTTTATCATAAGCGGCTAGACCTTGGGCAACTCGAAGCCCTTTCGGTACTCGCGAGTCAAGAGCACGTTCGCCTCTTTGTTGCCCGTACCGATGAAACGCTCTGCCTTGGGATCGAGCGTGAGACTGGCTCCAAAGCGCAGCTTGGCATCGGGCGTCAGAGCGTTGTTTGCCGTCAGGTGCGTGATCATGCGCGAGTACGCCTCCCCAAACGGCTTGTTGATAAAGTTGCTCTTTGCCGGGTCGCCCTCGGTGCCTAAGCGGTAGCTCACATTACCGAGATGACACAGCGCACTGGAAAGATGCCCCTCCAAAACGGGCGCGGCCAGATCACTCTGATTACGGCTCTTGACGGCCTTGATAAACGCGGCAAAGTGATCACCGCCGCCACTGAAGGTCTCAAGAGGCTTGCCCTCTTTATCAAAGGCCGCCGCCTTGCCGTAGCTCGCCGTGAAGACCACGTAGCCGTTCTCGCCGTAGACGATATCGCCGATGCTCGCGCCCATCAGGCCTTCGGTGGGCAGGCCGCGCACCTCGAAGATAAGCTGCTTGTCGCCGTAGTCGTAGGTGGAAACCACGGTGTTCGGAGTATTGGCCTGGTCCACGTAGCCCAGCCGACAGCCGATAGACTCGACCCCACGCGGTAGCTCGTGTTTGTCTAACGCCCAGCGCGCGATATCCATCTGGTGGATTCCCTGGTTGCCCAGATCGCCCGCGCCGTAGTCGAAGTTCCAGTGCCACTCGTAGTGGAAGCGATTGGGATTGAAAGGCCGCTTAGGAGCGGGGCCAAGCCAGATATCGTAGTCCACCCCAGAGGGCACTGGGCCGTCGGGCTTGGTGCCGATGCTCTTGCGTGGCTTGTAGCAGAGTCCGCGCGCCAAGGTAACTTTACCGAGTTTGCCTTCGTGGAGAAACTTAATGCCCCCCTGAACTGCCTTGGCCGAGCGGCTCTGCGTCCCTACTTGGCAGATCCGTCCGGTGCGTTGCTGCATCTGCACGAGCCGTCGGCCCTCGCTCACATTGTGGCTACAGGGCTTCTCCACATAAACATCCTTGCCCGCCTGCATCGCCCAAGACGCCGCCAGCGAGTGCCAGTGAATCGGTAGCGCACACGAGACCGCGTCTATGTCCTTGTCCTCAAAAACTTTGCGCAGGTCCTGGTAGATCTTGGGCTTCTTGCCGGTCTTCTTCTCAACCGCC
>NZ_JAYUPA010000353.1:0-1847 GCF_043760365.1 Armatimonas sp. | reverse complement strand
AGAACTGGAAAAAATCAGCGGTGTCGGCCATGTCCAGCCGGGGACGCAGGCGTAGCTGCGTGTCTCCGGCAAAGGGGAAACGCAGGAGCAGGGGATCGGATTGGGTTAGTGCAGCCATAGCGCCATTGTATCGCCGCCCTTACTTCTCTCCCAGGTAGAAACCCGGCTGAGTGGGCTGATTGTAGGCGACATTTTGCCAGGCGACACTGAGGCGGTACTGCGGATCGTGAAGAAGTGTCGTGAGGCGGTGAGTCGTGGGGATCGTGGTGGTGTAGATACGTAGCGCCTTGCCATCGAGAGTTCGCAGGATCACTTCCTCGCGCCAGTCGCCCAGAATATCGGCGCAGAGGGCGGGGGTGGACTTGGTGCCATTGTTACTCACGCAGCCCTCCGCAGTGAGGAGGTTCTTCTCCGTCTCGCCGATCCAGTCCCACTTAGAGATACGGTTGCTATCCAGTAGCTCACGCAGGAAATCCCCGTCCCACCAGACCCCGAAGTTGCACGAGCGCGGCTTGTTCTTCGAGATTGTCTCCCCTTTCACATTCCAGACCCCACTCAGGCCCGCACCCGATGCCCACAGCTCGTAGCCGGGGTAGCGCGGGTCTATGTCAAAAGCAACACCACGGCCCACGTCGGGGCAGGACTTTCCAAAAATAAGCGCTCCCGTGCGGGCATCGCGTAGCTCCGCGCCTGCCTGGTGGTTGTTGTGCTCATGGATATCGAAGACCTCAAGGCCGGGCCGACTAGGGTCAATGTCGGAGAGATGGAGTGCATCGCCGTGCCCGAGGCCTGTGGAATAGAGCCCCGTGCCGTCGTCGTCAATGCACATCGCGCCAAAGATCACCTCGTCTTTACCGTCGCCGTCCACATCCCCCACGGAGAGATTATGGTTGCCCTGCCCGCGCCATTTTTTCGGGTCGGCCTGCTTCTCCGAGTCGAAGACCCAGCGTTGTGTGAGCTTTCCGTCGCACCAGTCCCAGGCGGCCAGCACCGTTCGGGTGTAGTAGCCCCGGCTAAAGATCAGGCTAGGGCGCTTGCCATCCAGATACGCAACACCGGCCAGAAACCGATCCACCCGGTTGCCGTAGTTATCGCCCCAGTCGGCGACTTTCCCGCGCGCCGGGACATAGTCGGTCATGGCGAGCGCTTTGCCCGTCTTGCCCTCGAAGATCGTCAGAAACTCCGGCCCCTCTAGGATATAGCCTTTGTCGTTGGCCCAGCTCTTGCTCGCCTCCCCGATCACCTTACCGACGCCGTCTACGGTGCCATCCGCAGTCTTACAAGCAATCTCAGCCTTACCATCCCCGTCGAAGTCGTATACCAAAAACTGGGTATAGTGTGCCCCCTCGCGGATGTTCTTACCGAGATTGATCTCCCAGAGAAATCTCCCGTCGAGTGTGTAGGCTTGCAGGATCGGCGGATCCGTCGGGCCGGATTGGGAGTTATCTTTGGCACGTCCGGTCATGTGAACAACTAGCTCCAGCGCGCCATCGCCATCCAAATCCCCCACCGACGTATCATTAGGCATGTAGCCTACCGGGGTCCGGAGTGGAATATTGAGATAGGGCATCTCGGAGAGAGCCACGGGCTTGCTCGGTGCGCTACCGCCCGCCTGCACGGTGTAGCGCGCGCCCGCCGGAGCCTCTTTGTCCACAAAGCAGGTCGCCCCAGTCAGCGGCTTGGGAGTCAGTTTTTTCCCATCGCGCCAGAGCGTGAAGCCGAGACTCGGTGCCTCAGTGCCCAGCACACGCCAGCTCACAAAGGCATTTCCCGCACTATCGCGCACTGCCACCAGACCGCGATCCAGTGTCTCAAGCTGCCGTGTCGGCCCCGGCGCGATTGCCGCG
>NZ_JAYUPA010000352.1:0-1851 GCF_043760365.1 Armatimonas sp. | reverse complement strand
TGCAGGAGCAGGCCGGTGTGGCAGATGTGGGTCAAGTAGACCGGTGCGCCGGGTGTCAGTCGGAGCTTGTTCTTGAAAGCGATGCACTCGTCGAGGCTTAAGTGGCCATCGTAGGGATTGGATGAGATACCTTTGCCACACTCGATAATGGCACCGTCCAGGGAAACGCCCTCCAGAAATTCCCAGGTGGGTGGATCGTACCAGCCCGTATCCGAGGCGTAGAGCAGATGTCTCGCACTTTCTGCCGCGCCCTCACGAAAGAGATAGTTCAGGCACAGCTCATCGGTTTTATGGTGCGCCGTGAGGGGTGTCACAAAAAGATGCCCAATCTGCACTTCCTGAAACGGCGTCAGCGGACGGCAGCGCAGCGGTGGCTCCTCGAAGAAAGACTCCAGCTCTGCCCGAAGTTTGCTCAGCGCATAGTCTGTCGCCCAGACCTGAAGCGGCCGCTCCCGATCCGGTGCGAAGTTACAGGAGAGATACTGGAGCTCACGCACGGCGAAGTGATCATCGTGGGTATGCGTGAAGAGCAAGTGCTCAATTGCCGTCAGATCACGCGCCGGGTACTTGTGCACCTGTGCCAGCGCATCGGGACAGAGATCCACACGCAGGGTCTCGTCCAGCAAGATGCCCGAGCGCAGCCGCAGGTTCTTGCCCCCACGACGAAGCGCTTCTTGATTGATAGGAGTCCGACTAAACAGTGCGGGAAACCCTTCTGCTGCTCCGGATCCTAGAAAAAAAACTCTCACCCAACCACTCCCACTTTGGATTATAACCTCAAGACATTTTCCTAGCAGTAGTATCGGTAAGATTGTCTATAAATTCTCATCCTCTCTAACGCAGGTACAATAGCCAGTAGATGACGATTCGTGAGATCATGGTGGGCTACCCGGCCTCCAAGGACATCAACCTCCACCCCTACTACCAGGGGCGGGCGGGGCAGTGGGTCTGGCGTTTCTACCACTTTCGGTTCACCCGGGCAGGGCGCTGGTTTCTGGGGCTGACGGGCGCTATTTTTTTTGTGATCGCTCTTTTCTGGAACTTGGACACGCAAACGGTTCCTCTGGCACTTTATTCCTCGGGGCTCTGGTGTCTCTCCTTGATAGCTTTTTTTCCGCTTCGTGTTCAGGCCCAGGTGCGTCATGCCGAGCGGATCACCGCCGGTGAGACTCTCATGGCAGAGGTCACCGTGACCAACTCGGGGCGGCTGCCGCTGGTAGATCTGACACTACAGGGGTGGGGGCTCCCGCTGCAAGTAGAGGCACTCCCCGAAGAGGGTGTGCCCGTGGGCAACTTACAGCCCGGAGAGAGCCGCCAGGTTGCGTTTCCGCTGCACTGTCGCGGACGAGGCGCTTTTATTTTTGGAGGCTACCGGCTCCTCAGTGACTTTCCCTTTGGGCTTCTCCAAGCCTACCAGATTCAGCGCCAGCCCACTCGCCTGATTGTCCACCCCAGCTTCCGCCCTCTGACCCGTTTTACGCTGCCCCGTGGGCGACGGTTCCAGCCAGGGGGAATCGCGATGGCGTCCCAGGTCGGCGATTCGTTTGAGTACCTGGGCAACCGGGAGTGGCGCGACGGCGACAACCCGCGCGATATTGACTGGCGCTCCACCGCGCGGCTTGCCGGAGCGGCGGGTGCCGCTCTGGTGGTACGCGAGTGGCGCGAGGAGTATTTTCTGCGGGTCGGTGTGGTGCTTGATACTCATGTTCCCACGCAGGGCTCCTCGCTTGCGCGGAAGGAGGCTCTGGAGCGTGCGGTCTCTCTCTGCGCGGCTGTCAGCGATGCACTGGCGCGCGAGGACTATATTGTGGATATGTTTGCAGCCGGGCCGATGGTCTATCATCTCACCGC
>NZ_JAYUPA010000351.1:0-1855 GCF_043760365.1 Armatimonas sp. | reverse complement strand
CGAGGAGACAAGAATGGTCTGCGTGTCGTGGAGCATCCGGTACTGATACTCCGTGAACTGGTGCTCGTTAAAATCATCGCGCGTGGCATCCACGGCAGTGCGCAGGAAGCCCGTCGCCGTCACCAGCTCCTCAACCTCAGGCGTCCACTTTTTCACGTTGCGAAAGTCCGAAATCTCCTCGCCCGCGATCTGCTCTTTTAAGAACCTGTCGTAGGGCTTGTCGGCGTTAAAGCTCTTAATGACATAGTCCCGGTAGCGCCAGGCATTCGGGCGCTCGCGGTCCTCCTGTAACACTCCCTCGCTGTCGGCATAGCCCGCCGTATCCAGCCAGCGCCGTGCCCACCGCTCGCCGTAGCGCGGGTCTGCGAGAAGGCGATCCACGATCTTGGCATAGGCATTCGGGGCTGGATCCTTGATAAATGCCTCCAGCTCCACAGGAGTCGGTGGCAAACCAATCAAGTCATAGGTCACACGGCGCAGAAGCGTGCGCTTGTCCGCCTCGGGGGAGAAACCAAGGCCTTTTTTCTGGAGTTCTGTTAGTAGAAAAGCATCAATGGGATTTTCCGCCCCCAAGACCGTGGGAACCGTCGGCGACACGGGCGGACGAAATGCCCAGTGCCCACCGCCCTCGCTCGCCCCCTTTGCCCCGCTACGAATCCAGCTCAGCACACGCTGGGTTTCGGTGGGAGTCAGCTTTTGCGGCGACGGCGGCATGCGCCCCGAGGCGAGTGCCTCATAGAGCGCGCTTTTTTCGGGATGGTCTAATCGAATGGCCTTTCCCGATGCACCGCCCTGAAGAAGCCCGCCGAGTGTCCGTAGATCCAGCCCCGCCTGCGCCTTGCGCGCGCCATGACAGCCCAGGCACCGCGTGGCAAAGAGCGGCAAGATCGCTTTTTCGTAGGTCAGTGGAGCAGGCAGGCTCTTTGGGAGAGACTGTGAAGGGGCGGCAACACTGGCCAGAGTGCCCAGTAGGCTGGTCGCGGCGACGGCCAGTATCCCGAAAACCAGGCTCTGATGGATCGTTCCTCGCATAGCAACACTCCCTCTCAGAACTCACTGTACCGGAGTGTAGGGAAGTAGGCAACTCTCACATGGGCTTTGGCGGGAGAGGTACTATCCGGATATGCTCCCCACTGCGCTTCTGCTCGATCTCGATGGCAGGCTCACCGACTCGATTGGTTTGATTGTCCACTGCTACCAGCAAACACTGACTCTCTTTGCGGGCCGCACGCCAACCCGGGAAGAGGTCGTCCCCAAGATCGGGCGGGCGCTCCCCACGCTCTTCGCCGAGGAGAATATCGGGGATGTAGAGGAGCTGCTGACTTTCTGCCGCTCGCTCTCGTGACCAGGTGATTATCACCAGCGACGATACCCAAAATCACAAGCCTGACCCGGAGCCACTGCTCCTCGCGGCCACGCGCCTTGGTATCGCCCCCGAGCACTGTGCCTATCTGGGCGACTCGATCCACGACCTGCACGCCGCCCGCGCCGCTGGGATGCAGGCCCTCGCCGCACTCTGGGGCCCCTCCGAGCCAGAGACCCTGCGGCCTCTGGCTGACCAGAGCTTCGACTCACCCCGTGCGCTCTTAGCGCTTGGCTAGCTCCTGGCGAGTTGCGATAGGCACGTAGCCGATCTCTAACCCCTTGGGTGGCTTGACGAGCTGGGCCGGATCGAGATCCGCGAGCTTGCCGAGTTTTGGCGGCGGAAGGTACTCACGGTTCTTGGTCCAGGTGCGGTGCAGCTTCTCCACTTTGAGCTGCATCTTCTCCCGCTCCGCAGCCGTTAAGTCGGCATTGAGTAGCGCGGGCTGGTCGGCGAACCGGTACCAGTAGTAAGTCACGACACTGCCATCGC
>NZ_JAYUPA010000350.1:0-1859 GCF_043760365.1 Armatimonas sp. | reverse complement strand
TCCTCCACAAAAACGGCCCCTTCGCCGCCTTCGGTGCGATAAAATAGCCCCATGACTGCCATTGCTGAGAAGCTTGACATCTCTGATACTACTGAAATTCCCGGTATCACGCGCCCGATGACCTACGAGGAGTATGTCCGCTCCCCGGAAGAGTGGGCACGCTACGATATTTTAGACGGCTACAAAGTCTACCGCCGCTACGGAAAGGAAGAGATGGCTTCTCCCACACGACAACACCAGCGCCTGGTGCGGCGCATCGCTCGTCAGTTTGAAGATTTTGTGGCCGCAGGGCTTCTGGGAGAGTGCTTTGTCGCTCCCTGCGATGTGCTGATCCGACACATTCCGCTGAAAAGCCGCCAGCCTGATGTGCTTCTTATCAGCCAGGAGCGCCTCGGACAGAATCTACCTGATGATAGCCCGGCTCCGCTTGACCCGGCTCCCGAGCTCGTTGTCGAAATAATATCCCCGTCGGAGCGTCCGGGCCAGCGCACCGCCAAGCTCTCCGATTATCACCATGTGGATGTGCGAGAAGTGTGGCAGGTCTTTGCGGAAACCAAGACCATCGAAGTGATCTCCCTCACCGAGGATGCGATTGAGACCGTGGGCACCTACAAGAGTGGGGAGAGTATCGTCTCGGTCACTTTTCCTGGCTTAATCGTCGCCGTAGATGCCCTCTTTGAAGAATAAACTATGAAATCTTTTACGAAAATTACCGGAGTGGCGGCCCCCATGGACCGCGTGAATGTGGATACGGATCAGATCATCCCCAAGCAGTTTCTGAAGCGCATCGAGCGCACGGGCTTTGGCAAGTTTCTGTTCTTTGACTGGCGCTACGAGGCCGATGGCAAGACTCCCAACCCCGCTTTTGAACTCAATGATCCCAAGCTGGCTGGGGCGCAGGTGCTGGTGACGGGTAAGAACTTTGGCTGTGGCTCCAGCCGCGAACACGCGCCGTGGGCGCTAGAAGACTACGGCTTTCGGAGCATTATCGCGCCCAGCTACGCCGATATTTTTTATAATAACTGCTTCAAAAACGGGATGCTCCCAATAGTGCTCCCCGAAGAAATAGTCTATGATTTACTAGGGCGCTTGCAGAACAATCTTGGCGCGGAAGTGACCGTGGACTTAGAGACCCACACTATCACCGGCCCTGACGGCTTCACGGCGACTTTTACGGTGGATGACTTCCGTCGTCACTGCCTGCTCAACGGCCTTGATGACATCGGCCTAACGCTGCAAAACGAGCCCGATATTACGGCCTATGAAGCCAAGCGCGGGTAAAATGGGTGTATGCCCCGCAAGACAGCCTTTCTCTACACCGATGCTTTCCTGACCTATGATCTGGGCGGAAAACACCCCTTACAACAGCGACGGCTTCAGCTCGTGGATCGGAAGCTGGCAAGCTTAGGTGCGTTTGATGCCATCACGCGTCTTGCGCCCACGCCGGTGGACGAATCCTTGCTGGAGCGAGTGCACACGGCGGAGTATCTAGAGATTGTGGAGCGGGCGAGTACACCAGGCCACGGACTTGACTTGAGTCGCTTCGGGCTGGGGCCGGGCGACACCCCTGCGTTTCCGGGGATGTGGGACGCTTCCCGGCTCTACGCGGGGGGCAGTGTGGATGCGGCGAAGTGCACGCTCTCAGGGGAGTTTGGGATCGCATTCAATGTGGCAGGTGGGCTGCACCACGCCCATCCCTGGAAAGCCTACGGGTTTTGTGTCTTCAATGATCTGGCGCTGGCGATCACGACTTTCCTAGACGCGGGGCTAGAGCGCGTGATGTACGTAGATATTGATGTCCACCACGGCGATGGGGTGCAGGTCTGCCACTGGGACGATCCCCGGGTACTGACCCTCTC
>NZ_JAYUPA010000349.1:0-1859 GCF_043760365.1 Armatimonas sp. | reverse complement strand
CCCCAACGGCTTTTCCCTTCTCTGTCAATATTTTGGCTGCCGGAGAGCTCGTATGAAAACGGGCACCGTATTTTCCCCCGATTCGCACAAAGGCCTTCGGGATCTCATGGATGCCGCCCATCGGATAATAAACGCCCATATTAAAGTCAATATGGCTCATAATATTGTAGAGCGCGGGCGTGTCGTAGGGCGAGGAGCCCAGAAACACAAGCTGGTACTCCATGATTTTTTGCATCTCATCGGTGGAGAAAAACCGCTCAACATACTTATTCATCTTCTCAAAAACATGCAGCTTCGGGCCTTGAAGCATAGTTTGTTTATTGAAGAAATCAAAGACCGTGTCGTAGTTTTTGTACATGAACCCAGCAAGTGCGATCTCGTACTGGAACTTGGAGCGCTCTAAATATTCACGCAGCGCCACGCCACAGCCAGGCTCGATGGCCTCTAGCGTCGGAATGTCACGCTCTAGGTCGGAGTACAAACTGACTTTCTTGCCCCGGTCTTTAAAGAAAATCTGGTACGACGGCCCGAGTTTAACCAGCTCTAGGTGATCCTCAACTTTTTCGCCGAGAAGCGAGAAAAAGTTCTCAAAGACATCGGGCATGAGATACCAGCTTGGCCCCATGTCAAACGTAAAACCCTCGGCGGAAAAAATCCCTGCCGAGCCTCCCAGGATCTCGTTTTTTTCGTAGAGATCCACCTGGTAGCCCGCTTTTGCCAGCAGACAAGCGCTTCCCAGCCCGCCAATGCCGCCCCCGACCACAATGGCGCTTTGATTTACTTGCTTAACCATTCCAAACTCTCATGGTGCGTTGTACCTTCTCTAGAGGGCTCGTGCGAGCGCGCCCCACAAAAGGATTGTAGCCCTGCTTCTCCAGCTTGGTAAGAATTGCACGGTAAAGAGCGCTTGCCACTCGAACCGCACGTCGCCCCTCGGGACGCAGTAGCTCAATCCCTGGGTTGGCTTGGTCGTAGAGCCGATGGGCACGCTCTGTCTGGAACTGCATCAGGGTCTGGAAATTTTTATCGAAGCGACGCTCGGCAAACTGCTCCTCGCGCACCCCGAATCGCGCCAGCTCGTCCAGCGGCAGATAGATGCGCCCACGCTCCACAAAGTCCTCGTCAATGTCGCGCAGGAAATTGGTGAGCTGCATGGCATAGCCCAGTTTTTTGGCGTACTCCAGCGCCACCGGATCGGAGAAGCCAATCACATGACTCATCATCAGCCCCACCACGGCGGCGGAGCCGTACATGTAGCTCTCTAAGTCCGCATAAGTGCCGTAGCGCGTGTCGGAGAGATCGCGGAACATAGCTGCCAGAAACACCTCGCTGTAGCTGTAGGGAATCTGGTAGCGGTGGAAGACCTCAGCGTTGAGCCGCAGCACCGGATCGGAGGAGTCGCGCTGCTGGTAGGCTTGCTGCCAGTCGGCCCGCCAGCTCTTGAGAAGTGCACCCGCCTGCTCCGCGCCCGCCTGCCCGGAAGCCTTGTTGTCCACAAACTCATCGGGAACCCGGAAGAAGGCGTAGAGGGCAAAAGTCGCCTCGCGCAGGTGCCCCGGAAAAAGCCAGGTAGCGAAGTAGTAGCTCGTCCCGTGTTTCTTATTGAGCCGCCGTGCAACCTCAACATCTTCGGTGCGACAGGATGGCGTGGATTCTCTGTGCAAAGAGGCTTCAATAGAATTGGGACACATTACAGCTCTAAACGGTAGTCGTTTGAATAGGTTCCCGATTAGTTTTGGTACAATGCAAACCAATGCCCCGTCGTGAACTCCCTATCGCCATCGCCCTGGTGCTCTTAATCCTTGCTGTCAGCGTGGCTCAGCCGCGCTTTCTCTCTGAGTCCTCGATTCAGTCCGTAC
>NZ_JAYUPA010000348.1:0-1860 GCF_043760365.1 Armatimonas sp. | reverse complement strand
TCGCGGGCCAGCACGATGATGGCTGGTTTGGTCCACGCACCGCCAACGAGAGCCACGGGGCACGCCAGAACGATCCCTGGCCGCAGTTTATTCTCTTTAAAGTCTTCACCCAGTGGCACGAAGCCACAGGCGACCCGCGCATCGTCCCCGCAATGCTCAAGGCGATCCGGCGCATCCACGAAGTGATGGGTGAAACACCTCTTTGGGACTGGGCCAAGATGCGCTGGATGGAGCTGGCGATCTCGATTAAATGGCTGAAAGAGCAGACCGGCGAGGCGTGGCTCGACGATCTGCTCACTCTCGCCGCCGAGCAAGGCTACAACTGGCAGGCGCACTTCGAGAACTTCGAACACACGGAGCGCGCGACCAAATGGACACTGGAGAACCATGTCGTGAATCATGGCATGGCCCTCAAAGAATCACTTTACCGCTCTGGAAACTCCTCTAATGGTTGGTATAAACTTACAAAGTTTCATGGACAAGCCAATGGAATGTTCAGCGGCGATGAGTCGCTGGCCGGACGTTCCCCCTCGCAGGGAACCGAGCTTTGTGCCGTGGTCGAAGCTATGTTTTCTCTGGAGCTGCGTTTCGCAGAAAACGGAGATGTCTTTGATGCCCTTCGTTTCGAGCGGATTGCCTACAATGCACTCCCTGCCACGTTCACCAATGATATGTGGGGGCACCAGTACGATCAGCAAGTGAACCAGGTGCTGTGCACCGACTCTAAGATGAAAGAGGAGACGATCTTCACGACCAACGGGCCGCGCTCCAATCTCTTCGGGCTGGAGCCTAACTTTGGTTGCTGCACCGCCAACTTCCACCAAGGCTGGCCCAAGCTGACAAGCCATTTGTGGATGCAGTGCGCCGATGGCAGCCTTGCCGCCCTCTCCCTCGCTCCCTGCACGGTCTCCACCGAAGCCGTCGCGTTTGTCGTCGAAACCGACTACCCCTACGGCGAGACAGTCACGATTCGAGCAACACGCGGAAGCGCTGACCTGCACTTGCCAATACCAACCTTTGGCGTGGGTAAATCCATCACCCAGAAAACCGTGACACTCACGACATTAGCTCCGATTACGCTTCAGGTTCATTCCGAAATGTATCATTCTCCTCTTGATGCCTATACCGAAACGCGCCCCAGTGGTGGGGTCTCGGTCTATGTCGGGCCGCTGCTCTTTGGGCTGAAGATCGGCGAGGACGTGCGACCCGATGGGCCGGAGCCGTGGGCGGATCGCGAGGTGCACCCGACGACACCGTGGAACTACGCGCTCGATCTGAGCAAGCCGCTCGTGCTGGACAAAGAGACGCTGACCATCACGGCGACGGGGCATAGGGTTCCTGAGTGGACACTAGAGAAACACGCCGCCAGACCACTGCCAAAATCACCGGTTGCGGTCACAACGCCCGCAGAAACCCTCCTCTTGGTTCCCTACGGCTCCACGCTCCTGAGAATCGCGGAGTTTCCCGTTGTCGCCACGTAATCTGCCCAATATCATTGGGCGGTGGTAAAGTAGGGGATGCAGCAACAGCAACGCCTTCCCCTCACCCTCCTGGAGATTGTCGTGGTAACTCTGTGCTTGATCTACAGTGTTCCACTGGCCTATTTTATTATCCTGTCGCCGATCAGCATTACGATGTTCGGTCCCCTTTTAGGGGTGACACTAGGAGGTGCACTGACGCTTCTTAAGGGAAAACGCGCACTCGCACGCGCCTTTCATGCCGTCATCGCGTTCGGTCTCCTTGCAGGCAGCCTCGTTCTTCTTGGGATCGTCCTCGTGTGCGACAAACGCGACAACGGATATTTCTGGGGATCTCTGTTCACGCGTATCGTCGCCTTTCTTCTTTCCCTTCTGCACAGCG
>NZ_JAYUPA010000347.1:0-1862 GCF_043760365.1 Armatimonas sp. | reverse complement strand
TTCTCCGAAGAATGCCACGCAAGCCCTTTCTCTGGCCGCGATTCCTGGTTACATGGCATCTCTGCCGCAGCTCCTGAAAAGCTGTGGACAGCAGGCGTTGTCGCTCCCTCAGAATGCCGACCTGCTGCCCCACCCCGCGTTTCGCTGGCGCGGCATTGACGGCACTGAGCTTCTCACGCAGTTGGGGACATCTGTCCAAGCGCCGCCTTGGCAAGAGCTGCCGCGCTGGAGCGGCGAGCTTCCCCTGGAAAATGATCCCCTGAGGAGCCCCTTGGAGAGCCATGCAGCGGCGGAGCGGGCGCTTCGTGGGGCCGAGCTCTTCGCGGCCCTGGCACAGACCCAGCTCGGCGCTCCCTACCCCTCCGTCGAGTTCGACGCGCTCTGGGCTGCGCTGACGGATGCTGCTAGGACAGGCACGGATGTCATCGAAAGCGCTCTCGCCCTCCAAGACGCTGCCCTCACCAAGATCTCTCAGAATATCGCCACGCCCACCGACTCCGTGATTGTCTTCAACCCAACCGACACGCTCCGGCCTGGCGATGCGTTTTGCGTGCGCCTGCCCGGTGACCAGGTGCGCAAGGGCCGCGTGCTCTTCAACGACGCCGACGGCGAGCCGCTGAGCAGTCAGTTTCTGCGCATGGTAGGAAAAGAGCGAGAGTATCTCGTGCTGCTTCTCGATGTCGAGCCTCTGGGCTACCAGAGCATTGGCCTGGGCCGCACCGATGCGCCCGCCGATGAGAGCACGGTCACTGCCGAGGAGAATATTATCGAAAATGACTTTGTACGCGTCACACTGGATGCCCAGGGCGAAATTTCCTCGCTGCTTCACAAGACCGAAGACGGCGAGCGCGAGTCTCTGGCGGCAACGGCGCGGCTGGTCGCTTATGAGGACAAGCCCACCCCCCTTGAAGACGAAGCAGAAGTCACGCGCTTTGAGGTTCTTGAAAACGGCCCCGTGCGCGCCAGTATTTTAGTCGAACGACGTTTTCGCAGCTCCACTGTCACCCAGCGCATCCAGCTCTGGGCACACTCGGCGCGCGTTGAGATCGCCACCGAGATTGACTGGCACGAGCACCGGGTTCTCCTCAAAGCCCATGTCCCCGCCACAGTTCTTGCCAACCGCGCCACCTACGAGATCCCGTTTGGGACCATCGAGCGTCCCACGCACACCAACACGATCTGGGACGCCGCCAAGTTCGAGGTCTGTGGGCACAAGTGGGCTGACATCTCCGAGGGCGACTTTGGTGTGAGTATTCTCTCGGACACAAAATATGGCTACGATGCTCGCGAGAACACCCTCGCTCTAACGCTCCTGACACCCCGCATCTACCCCGACACCGACCAGGGTCGCCATCACTTTACCTACGCAATTCTTCCCCACACCGGCGACTGGCGGGGCGAGACCGTGGACGAGGCCCATGCACTAAACTACCCGCTGCTTGCCCGCTTCGCCCCGAAGAACCTCAAAGCCCCCCTCCTCCCCACTTATGATTTCGTGAGCGTGGACGACCAGGGCCTGATTATAGAGACCATCAAACGCGCCGAATCCGAAGAAAATGCGCTTGTCGTGCGCCTCTACGAAGCTCTACAAACACGCGGCGAGGCCACCCTCACCTTCGGCTTCAAGCTTGCAGAGGCCTACGAGACCAACAGCCTTGAACAAGATCCCGTGCCCGTTCCTTTCAAGGGGAACGCACTCACGTTTCCCTACCGACCCTTTGAAATCAAAACCTTCGTGGTGAAACCAGCAAAATGAGTTGAGTCCGCGATCAGGGTAGCTCCTTAGGCTTTGATTCTGATTCTCTGACGATTAATGTCAGCTTTAACTGTGGCTGCGGTTGTGATCTCGCTGCGCCGCCGCC
>NZ_JAYUPA010000346.1:0-1865 GCF_043760365.1 Armatimonas sp. | reverse complement strand
GCGAGGAGCTGGGTGAGCAGCACCGCCATACCGGGCGTGTCCTCGGCGGGCTTCCAGACCACGGTGTTGCCCGCCAGGAGCGCCGGAAACATCTTCCAGGTTGGCACGGCAATCGGAAAGTTCCACGGAGTAATAAGCCCCACCACACCCACGGGAACTCTGCGGGCTGAGCAGTAGATATCCGGGCGCTCCGACGGAACCACACTGCCGCTGGGGAGCCGCCCGAACGCGGCCATGTAGTGCGCCATATCAATGGCCTCTTGCACATCGCCGCGCGCCTCGACCAGTACCTTGCCCATCTCGGCGACCATTGCCTGGGAAAATTCTTCTTTTCGGTCTTCGAGCAAGCGCCCGACTTTTGTCAGAAGCGCCCCACGTGCGGGAGCGGGAGTTTTTCGCCACGCGGGATACGCCGCCTTTGCCGCCGCCACGGCAAGCGCGACATCGCGCTGGTCGGAGCGGGCATAGAGTCCGAGAGTTTGGTTTGTGTTGGCCGGGTTGGTGGACGCAAACACCGCGCCCGCCTGACTCGCCACCCACTCGCCGTTGATGAAGTTCGTTTTACCGTCAGTCATGCGGGAATTGTACCCTGCCCCCATCAAAACGAGGCAACAAGTTGCTCTCGCTCAGCGCTTCGCGGGTCGTCCTCACGGACGAGTTGAACGAATCAACGCACCCAAAGGGTGCCCGGCGTTAGCCCTTAGCGAGAGCAACTTGTTGCCTCGTTTTTGTTGAACCGTGATTGGTTATTTCAGCGGTGCACGCGTGAAGGTGGCATCGCCCATGGGGGTCTTGACGAGCATTCCGGTGACTTTACCGTCTTTGTCACGCTGGATGGTAACCGTGAACCCTTCAGGGAGTCCCTCGCCGCTCAACTCGTCTTTGGCGGAGAGCTTAGCATCATTTACTGGAGTCTGTCCTTCCGGCTCAATGACCAGCTTACCATCCTTGACACGTATGGTCACTACGGGCAGGCCCGCCATGTCACTGGTATAGATGCCTTCAAGCGCCTTGAGCCGTGCAACCGAATCCGCGACATCGGCTTTCTTTGGCTCGTCGGCTTTTTTCTCAGCCACGGGCGGCTTGGGGAAAGTGGTGCGCTTGAAGGAGAGCTTACCCACGGGCGTCTCGGCAATCAGATGCGTGATCTTGCCGTCTTTGTCGCGCACGAGCTTGGAGGTGATTCCCTCCGGGGAGTTGGGGGCGACCACGTTGTCCATCTTGTCTAGGGTGAAGTTAATCTCGGGCTGGCCTTCGACCACAATAACGAGCTTGCCCTCTTTGACGAGAATCTCCAGATCGGTAACGGGGCTGTTCTCGGTCTCGGCCTCGTACTTGCCCAGCACATCGGGGAGTCCCGCAGGCGCTTCCGCCTTGGGTGCTTCGGCTCCGGGGGGCTTGGGGAAGGTCTTGCGGGTGAAGTTCAGCTTGCCCTGAGCCGTCTCGATAACGCTCCCGGTCACTTTACCGTCTTTGTCACGGGTCAGCTTCATCGAAGTCACATCAGGGTTACTAGGTTCCGTGGTGAAAGTATCATCTTTATTGATTTTTACTACCGCATCCGGCTGACCTTCACTTTTTAAGATTAGCTTGCCTTTTTCCCAAACCAGCTCGCCCTTGATGCGCATTCCCTCAATCTCATCAGACTCGTAGACACCCAACACGTCAGGGACATCGGCTTTCTTCACGTCCGCTTTAGGAGCGGGCTTGGTGTCTTTCGTCTCCGCGACACGCTTAAGCTCGCCGCCGCCCATAGGAGTCTCCACTTTTAGCCCCGTGATCTTTTTATCCGTGTCACGTACTAGGGTGAAGTTAAATCCCTCAGGAAGCCCTTCGGCAATCAGCTGGTCTTTGTCGTTGAGCGT
>NZ_JAYUPA010000345.1:0-5213 GCF_043760365.1 Armatimonas sp. | reverse complement strand
CCGAGGAAGTGCGCGATATTGTCGTCAAGGCCGTTCGGGGCGGCTCGGATCAGGAGGAGCGCGAGGAAAAAGCCCGACTGGAGACGGCGCGTGTCTATGCTCCCTATCCCTTTTCGTAGACTATGGCCACTCCCTTGCGCTTCGCGCTCCTAGACCATATCGAAGCCCCGCGTGAGTGCGCCTCGGCGGAGGTCTATGAGGAAGTGGCGGGCTATGTCCGACTCGCCGATGCGCTAGGTTTCGACTACTACTGGTTCAGTGAGCACCATAGCCATGTGCACTACGGTCACCTGCCTTGGCCCTTGCTGCTGGCACTGCATCTGGCCTCACAGACGAAGCACATTCAACTAGGAACGGCGATTGTCTGCCTAAACCTGCACCACCCGCTCGCCATTGCGGAGCAGACTGTGGTTGCGGACTTGCTGATGCAGGAGCGCCTCACACCAGGTTTTGGCAGCGGAAGCTCTCCCACCGAGTCGGTACTCTTTGGCAAAGAAGCTCTCTCCGAGCAGGAACGCCATGCGAACTTTGCCGAGGCCCTGGGTCAGATTCTGGCGAACTGGCAAAGCTCTGAGAGCCTCCCACGGGCTCACCCTACGCTGCATGCCCGGAGCTGGCAGGCGGTTAATAGTGTGGGAAGCGCTCAGATCGCAGGGCGGCTTCGGATGAACATGATGTACTCCCACCTGCGCACTCCGGAGCAGTATAAGCTCTACCGCCAAGCGTACTTTGACTCCGGCGGCACGGGCCTGATCGCGGCCAACCGTCCGGTCTATGTCGGCCCCGATGATGTCACGGCAATGGCAGAACTTGAGCCCGCCCTGCGAGTGCTCTGGCGACGCTTCCGCAGCGAGGGCAAGATCCCGGCAGAGACACCCGAGCCCGACGATCCCTCTGTGCTCTGTGGACATCCTATCAACTTTCTAGTCGGTGGCCCGGAGAGTGTTGCCGCCCAGATCGCTGCGCTTAGGGCTGAGACGGACTTTGATGTCATCAATCTGGAACCCAACTGGGCCGGTCTCTCCTCCGAGCAGATCCGTGGATCTATCCAGCGCCTCGCGGAGCAAGTACGTCCCGCGCTAGGTACACTCTAGCCGTGACAGATCAAGAAAATGCCCGATTGGCAGAGGCCCAGCGAATCTGCAACGAGCTGTTGGAACCCAATGCAGAGCGTGTCGATCGAAGTGGACAGGTACCACGAGTGAATTTAGAGGCGCTTGCAGCGGCTGGTCTGGCCGATGGCACTTTCGGCGGCGAGGCGTTTCGGCGGGCTTTTATCGAGCTGCTCTGCACCGCTTGTGGAACGACCTATTTTGTTCTAACCCAGCATCTTGGCTCATGTGGACAGATTGCGAGTAGCACAAACACATCGTTGCGCAAGCGTTTTCTGCCCGAGATGATCACGGGGAACCACTATGTTGGCGTGGGATTTGGCCACCTGCGCCGCCCCCAGCCGATGCTCCGCGCCACGCCAGTTCCTGGTGGCTGGATTCTCAACGGGGTCGCCCCGTGGGTAACCGGCTGGCCGGTCCTCTCCGCGACCATCTACGGAGCGCACCTGCCCGATGGCAAGCACATCTATCTCTATGTTCCCGCCCACGAAGATGACCACCAGCGTGTCTCGGCTCCCCTGCCTCTGTGCGCGATGGGGGCCACGGAAACCGTGGAAGTAACCCTCACGAATCTCTTTGTGCCTGCGTCCGACTGGGTGCGGGACTCATCGCCCGAGCAGCTAGCCGCCAGCGATACGGCGAACTTATGCAACAATGTCGCCCCGATGTTTGGCGTGACGCAGGGAAGTATTCGCCTCCTGCGCCAGCTTGCGACAAAAAAGCCCTTCCCCGTGCTCCCGCAAGCCGCCGACGCGTTGGAGGCCGAGCTTACGCAGTGCCGCGCCACTTGCTTCACCCTCGCGGATAGAGATAAATCGGCCCCAGGCTGGCGTGAGCAGGCACTAGAGGCACGCGCTTGGGCCATCGAGCTGGGGGTGCGGGCGGCGCATACCGGAGTCGCAGCGGCATCAGGAGGCGCGAATAGCCTGGATCACCCCGCCCAGCGCCGCCTGCGCGAGGCCATGTTCTACACCCTCTTTCAGCAAACCAGCGAGATTTTGCAGGGAACCGTCGCCCGGCTGGCGCGATTGCCCTAGAAGTCGTCGGTGCCTAGAAGTTCTTTTTCCATGTTGTCGGCAGCTTCCGCCGTAATACGAATTGCTTGCCTTAGGTAGGCAGACGAGGCGTTGTCGGGGATGTCCACACGGTAGTAGGCGCTCCAGGCTCCGCTCTCGCCTTTCTCGACCTGAAATGCCCCGAACTTGTAGTGCTTCAGGAGCAGCTTCTCCAGAGCCTCTGCGGTGGGCCTTTCTTTGCCTTTCCAGCAGACCGACCAGACCTCTCGCGTCGCCACTTCCGTCATCTTGGGCTCCGCGATTTTCTCTATCGTTCCCCGGATAAAGATAAGCTGCGAGCGCTTCTCATCCTCCCAGTTGATCTCAACACTATAATCGCCGTCTTTATCTATTTTATAGCCGTACTTTGTCGCCTTAATCGTCGCCTCAAACGGATCAATTTTCGGCTTCGTGATAGCAGGGTCTTGAGACGGCATCAGCGCCAGTAGCGCAAGGCAAGGTGCAAAAAACATCATAATTGTGGTTTCCTCTCGGTTTAATGAGGACAGTGTAGCCCGCCTGCGTTACGGCAGCGTTACAGCGCTCCAGGTTGGCATCGGTGGTTCGAGGAAGAGCCCGAAGTCGGAGAGGGCGGGGCAGGCGGCGGCTTTGGTGACACGAATTCGGACTTTGGTGGTTGTGGTTTGCGGGATGCGCCAGAGCCGACACGAGCCGATGGACTGCGCTTTTGCCACTTCTACCCAGCCACTGCTCTGCCAGATATCCACTGCCGCTTCATCTATGCGCTGGCCCAAGGCAATTGCCTCGCGGAGCCGGATGATATTAAACGTCTTCGGACGGCCTAGCTCTAAAGTCAGCTCCGGTGTGAGGACACTGTCGTCTACATACCAAGCCGTCTCCCAGCTCCCGTCCAGTAAATGCTTGGGATCGGAGCCGGGGCGCGTATTCGAAGCCGTAAGCTTTGCCCCCACAGCCAGGTTCTTCGCAAACGTCTTCTTGAGATGCGCCCCAAAGACCTTAAGGCTACTGGCATCTATCTCATGCACCAAGCCACGCCGATCCGGGGGGACATTGAGTAGCATGCTTGCCCCGCGCCCCACGGACTCCAGATAGTGCGTCATGAGCTGTGCCGGGCTCTTGACGAACTTATTCTGCGCCTCGTGCCAGAACCAGCCGGGCCGGATGGAAAAGTCCACCTCGGCGGGAATCCAGGACTTGCCGCTGCGCATCCCCGAGAGCAGCTTTTTCTCGTCCATCTGCCCGACTCCGTCTTTGGGACCGATGGTGATGGTATGCCAGCAGGGATCGCCCGCAAAGCCCCGCTCGGTGCCTACCCAGCGCGCGTCCCAGCCGATATCGCTCCAGACGCAGGCATCGGGCTGGAGCTCACGGATCAGCTGCCAGGTGGTCGGCCAGTCGTAGTAGGTCGTCCGGTCAATCTGCCGGGACTCGCGCTTGCCACCGTAGTAGCCATCACCGCCGTTTGCGCCGTCGTGCCAGGTCTCGAAGATCGGTCCGTAGTTAGTGAGAAGCTCACGCAGCTGCTCCCTGTAGATGCGCGTGACATACTCCGGGCTGCCGTAGAGCGCACTGTTGCGATCCCACGGCGAGAGATAGACCCCAAACTTCAGCCCCTGTTTCTGGCACTCCCGCGCCAGCTCTCCCACAATGTCGCCCTTGCCGTTTTTGTAGGGGCTGGCGCTGATATTATGCTTTGTGGTTTTCGTTGGCCACAGACAAAAACCATCATGGTGCTTGCACGTGAGAATCGCGGCCTTCAGCCCTGCGGATTTCAAAGTGCTCACAATCTGCTTGGCGCTGAGCTGAGTGGGATTTAAGATGCTTGGGCTCTCGTCGCCGTAGCCCCACTCTTTGTCGGTGAAGGTGTTGGTCGTGAAGTGCAAAAAGGCGTAGGTCTCCAGCGTGTGCCACTTGAGCTGGCGAGGGCTGGGAATCGGGCCGTAGGGCGCAGGCAGGTCGTTGCGGGTGCTCATGTCTATATTTTTTGCTGTACCATCGCAAGCAGTATTCCCACAAGATGCTCTGGTTCATCAATATTGTACTCTTGCAAGTCCACAACGACATGCTTTCCTTCGAGAAACCCAAACATCCAGCCCGTCCCGGATGTCACGCCACCATAGAGTTTGGGAATGCTATTGCCACGTTTCTCATTGAAGCGCTGCGCCGCAACCATCTCGGAGGCGCACTGGCCCCAGGCGGCAGGCAGATCGGCGTTCTTCGCCTCGACAAGTGCGATAATCGGAGCGTCTACCATAAGCTGCTGCGGCGAGAGACTGATGAGAAAGTCGCAGTAGCCATTGAGGCCGTCGGATTTTTCTATATCGAGATCAATCCCTGAAAAGAGACTCACCCCGCCGGGAAGCTGGCGAACGAGCTTCATCAAGACATTCATTACGATCAGCTCAGAGCGGGCTTTTTCGGTGTTAATCGCCACGGCAAGCGGAACCTGTGTCTCCAGAAGGGTCTGGAGGAGCGCACTTACTGCGACGGGAGCCACAGGGGCAAAATGATGAGGCTTATGCTCAACGGTCAGCCCCAGACGATCACGAACGGTTTGAAGACTGAACTCACTGTATGCCATTAGAGAAATTTCCTGGCTTGAGTATACCCTCTTATGGTCGCGGGCCTCCGTTTCGCTTCATAGGCCTGATAGCCACCGGGCGAGTCCCAGTGTAATGGTGCAGCCTGAAGTCGTCCCACCAGCATACTATAAAGCACCAGGTTGCTGTCAAACCAACGAAGAGCCTTCATCGGAATGCCTCGGTGACAGTGAAGGAGCGCAGGTTCAGTTTTTGTTTCAAGAGCGGGGCAACTGTCCACGCCGATGTAGACTTTAAAATCCAGTTTCGTAAGGCAAGTCGTAGGGAGCGTCCCCCAAGTCCGATCAAGCCCAAGACGAGAACACCAGCGACGACTCTCCTTCCACGCATGGTGGTTAGCGGAGCACAGGGACTTTGAGCAGGCTCTCAGCGGCTTTGACAATCGCAGCGGTGTCTATTCCCATCCCAGTGTGAAAAATATCACATTGACGGGGGGGGGGGGGGGGCTGTTAATATAAAAAACA
>NZ_JAYUPA010000344.1:0-1866 GCF_043760365.1 Armatimonas sp. | reverse complement strand
CTACTTACAAGGATGCGTTTGCCATCAGGAGAGAATTCAACCGATTCAATCGGAACATCATGGCGAATGGCAAGGGTTTGTTGACCCGTACCAGAATCCCAAATCCTGATATTTAGAGCAGGAACTCGCAATTGGCCATCCCACCATTTTTGCTTTTCATCTGTGCCACCCGTCACGAGGCGTTTGCCATCGGGGGAGAATGTTACGCAGTAGACTGGCCCAGTATGCCCCTTCAAAGTAAATAGCTCACGCCCTGTTCTTGAGTCCCATACCTTGGCTGTCCCATCAACACTCGCCGTTGCGATTCGCTCACCTTTAGGAGAGAACGCGACCCCGTACACACGATCGCTGTGACCATGGAGGCTTAAAAGCTCCTTGCCTGTTGCTGCATCCCAGACCTTGGCAGTTTTGTCCATGCCCCCCGTCACGACATACTTTCCATCGGGGGAGTACACGGCGGAGTTAACGGGGCCTGTGTGTCCTTTAAGAGTTAGTCGATTCTGGTTGCACAGGCGGTTCCAGTAGCCCCACTCGAAGCCACGATAGGGGCTGTCTTTGGTTTCCTCAAGGAGCTTGTTGATGCGGCTGAAGTTGTTCTTCTCGTAGTCTGCCTGGATAACGTTCATGTTGGCGATGTAGAGGTTATGGCGGGCTTCTTCCGTGCTCTCCTTAGCCGCGATCTCTGCCCTTTTCGCTCGGTTGGCGTCCAGGCGGGCCTTCTTTGCGTTCTGGGAGGCGTTCAGAGCAAGGAGCCCGATGACGGCGATAACAGCACCCGCAAGGAAACCTGTACGCAAGGTGCCCCGACGGTAGGCTTCCTTTTGTCGGCGCAACTCGGCATCGGGCATGTGCGAGAGAATCCAGTGCTTATCGAAGACGTGATCATAGATGCGGTTGCGGACGATCAGATGGCCGCTGGCATCCACGCGTGCTACCCCGGAGAGGCGCAGGACGGGCACGAGCGGGTTGGTCTCGTCATCAGGGACGCGCTTACCGGAGCGCACCTTGCCGTAGAGGTCGAGCAGCGAGGCCAGATCGACTTCACTTCGGAGCAGGCGATTACGCACAAAGCTGAGGTTATCGTCGCTGTCTCTTGCCGACTTGGAGAGAAAGAGTGCTTCGCAGAGCCGATCCACGTCGGCGGGCTTGACCTCGTGCGGCTCTTCGGCGATAGCACGACAGAGGCGCTGCGTGAGGTAGGGATGCCCACCCGTCCAGTGGAGCACCCGATCCAGCACAGGCTTACCACCGGTCAGATGCGAGGCGAGCGGTGCGGCCTCGCTCGTCATGAAGTCGGTGAGGGTGATGCGCTTGCCAATGTTGAAGGGCGACATACGCGTGTCTGAGATGAGGTCAGCGGGCGTGGCGACACCGAGAAGGCAGAAGGTGAGGCGCTGGAACCGCTCGTCCTGGGTGCGGCGGTTGAAGCTCTCGCGCAAGGCCCCGAAGAACTCGTCCACGAGAAAGGGGAGCGAAAGCGCGGCATCGAGCTCGTCCACAAAGATGACGATGGAGTCGGTGAGTTTTTCTAAGGCAACCTCACCCAGTGCGCCAAAGAAGCGCTGGACGAAGCTAAACTCAGCGTGGGCTTTCCAGTAGGCGAGAAACTCTGCGCGTAGGCCCAGTGCCCGTCCCGTTTCCACCAGCAAGCCCAGGTACCACTGCTCGGCCGTGACATTCTGCCCGCCAAAGCGCGTGAGATCCAGGAAAACTGTCTTGACCCCCTTCTCCTGGAGAGCGACAATCGTGCGAACACTGAGGCTGCTCTTTCCCATCTGGCGCGTGTTGAGCACGTAGCAGAACTCGCCGACGAGAAGGCTTGTGAGCAGAGTGGCGTCCGCGTTTCTGGTGACGTAGCTGGCCGCA
>NZ_JAYUPA010000343.1:0-5218 GCF_043760365.1 Armatimonas sp. | reverse complement strand
TGGACTTCTTCAGCGCCAAGCTTCGCGCCAAACTCGCCTGACAGGTATAATCCTCACATGACATGGCGGGCAGTGCTGCTCGGACTTTTTGGGGCGGTGGAGATCGCGATTCTCCAGATCGTCACTAAGATCTACCCACAGACGGTCGTCCTGCACTACCAGAGCGTCCTGACACTTTTTGCCGGGTCGCTATTTCTTCTCTTTACGCTCTGCGTTGTCAATGCCTTGCTGAGGCGCTGGCGGCCTGCGTGGCGCTTCACCCCGCAGGAGCTGGCGCTGATCTACGGCATCTCCACCGTGGCGGCGAGCATTGCGGGCCAGGACGAGGCGCAGTTTCTCTGGCCGATGATGGCCTACCCGTTTCGGGCGGCACAGAACGACTCTATGGGGGCGTTTCGGCACTACATTCCCACGTGGCTCGTGCCCCATGACCCGAAGATTATCGAGCCCTACTACAGCGGCAACGGGAGCTTCTGGGAGCCGGAGAGACTGCGGGCCTGGGCGATTCCTCTGGGGTGCTGGCTCACCTGGCTCTTTGCCCTGGGGGCGACCATGTGGGCCTGGAATGTGATCCTGCGCCGCCGCTGGGTGGAGCACGATAAACTCGCGTTTCCTTGTGTGCAGCTTCCGCTGGAGCTTTGTCGCAATGGGGGCTTTGGGGGCCTTGCGGGAGGAAAACTCTTCTGGGTGGGCTTTTTTCTCTCAGCGCTTTTAGAGTCGCTGAGTGTGATCCACAACCGCTTTCCCAATGTCCCGGCAGTGGTGCTGGACTGGCAGGCGACGGAGCTCCTAGAGGGGCTACCCTCGCCGTGGAAGGCGCTGGCCCCGATGTATCTCACGTGGAGCACGGTACACCTGGGAATCTCGTACCTGATTCCGCTGGATATTCTGTTCTCTGGCTGGTTCTTCTTTATTGCCCGCAAGCTGCTCGAAGTCTTCGGCTACGCCCAGGGCTGGCGTGAGCTAGGCTGGGATGCAAAGGGCTTCCCCTACACCAGGGCACAGAGCGCGGGCTCCTGGACAGTGCTGTTTTTCTTACTCATCTGGGCGGAGCGCAAGCACCTCGCACAAGTTATGGACGCCGCGTTTTCCTGGGGCAAAAAAAGCCACACCGACGATGCCAATGAGCCGGGCTCCTACGCTGTCGCAGGCCGAACACTGGTGCTGGGGACACTGTTTCTCTACTGGTGGAGTGTGCAGTCCGGGATGTCGCCGCTGATCGCCGCCGCGTTCTATGGCTTTTTCTGGGTGCTCAATGTCACGATGACCCGCGTTTATGCACTGGTGGGGCCGTCGTTTCTGGAGCTGTACTATCTTGATCCGCAGAAGATGCTCACGACACTCTTTGGGACGCTCTACCAGGAGCCGGGCTCGCTCGTGGCGTTCTCGCAGATGTACTGGATTAACCGGGATCACCGCGGACAGCTCATGGGCCACCAGCTTGAGGCTTTCAAGATCGCGCAGGCCGTGGGCCTGCCGCTACGCAAGATGGGGATCTGGGTGCTGATTGCCTTTGCCGTGGGCGCAATCACGTGCCTGGTGGCCTATCTCCACTGGGCCTACAAAGTGGGCGAGGACCAGTTCGCGTCGGGTGGTTGGCGTGAGGCGGGCTCGGGGACAGCCATCGGGCGCATTCGGGAGTGGACGTATCAGCCCAAGGGCCCAGACTGGCTGGAGATCAGTTTTATGGGAGTCGGGGGTGTCTTCACCTGGATACTCGCCAAGCTCTCCTACCACGCTGCGGGCTTTCCGCTCCACCCGATCGGCTACGCGCTCGCCGTCTGTTTTGCGATGGAGTACAACTGGCCCGCGTTTCTGATGGTCTGGCTCCTCAAGGGACTCTTTCTCCGCTACGGCGGCCTTGCGCTCTACCAGCGCTTTATTCCCGCCGCCCTTGGCCTGACCCTTGGTGGCATCGTCGTGCCCGTGTTCTGGAGCTTCGTCAGCTGGATCTTCGGCTGGTACACGTAAAGTCTCGCCTGCCATCTCCCTGCCGCTGAGACGGCTTCCCTCTTCCCCTGCCGCTCGTTCCTCGCTGAGAAGAGGGACAAGCTTACCACGATAGGGTAGCCTCTCTTCCCGACAAGCTTGCGAGTCATGAGGGGAAGAGAGGTGGGTAAGTTCTGCGAACCCGGAGAGATGGTCCTACAGCCGTCCGAGTAGCTCGGGGGTGGCGAGGAGGGTGTCGAGGGTGACACGGCTCTGGGAGATAAAGTTCGCCAGGGCTTCGTCCTGCTCGGCGGGTGTGGGGCGCTTGGTTTTGCTCGTCGCGCTCTCCTCACTGCTCTTTGCGCACTCATTGGCGCTCGTCGTGCTCACATTGCTACTAATCAGGCTCTCATCACTACCGATAGCGGTCTCGTTACTGCTCATCGTCGTCTCCTGCGTGCTCATCACGCGCTCATGGCTGCTCCTACCCTTCGTCTAGCAGCTCATCGTGGCCTCCGCAGCAGTTCTGGCCCTCTCGCCGGTGGTAGGGGGAGCGTCCCCCAAACCCCGGAGCCTCTCGTTACTACTTGTGACACAGACACTCGAAATCTGGTTGCAGGCTATTTTGATGAGGTCAAGGCAGTACGTCGAATGAAGGCATAGAAATCTTCTTCACTGACAACTACTCCTGTGTCTTTCTGGAGTTTCTCCCAGTTAGTCTGCCCTGACTCTGCCTTAATGCGATACCACTTCTTAATATCTGTCCCAAGGCGAATCGCTGATGAAGAACTATTCTCGGAGTTGCTTCGATTTTTGACTTGTAGTAAAACGGGTGGTTCCCCCGGTAGGAGAAAATCTATCGCCCGTAAAGTCTCTCCACAGGCCCATACCCAGCCGCGCTTTTCCAAGCACTCCGCAAGGTAATGTTCAAGTAGTGTCCCTATCAAGTTCTCTGCCGCCATAGAGAGCCGATGAAGTTTTGTGATCTCCGCAAACGCCTCGGGCTGAATTCCCTCAAAGGCTTTAAGAACTTCATCCACGGCTGGATCGGGAGTCGTCGCTACCTGCTTCAAAACAATCTTGCGCTGGCGCTCTGCTAGATAACCGCCGATGTATTTCTTCAGATAGGCACGAATTTCATCCTCAGAGGACGGCAGAAGTAGCTCTTTGCCCCCCTTCTTAGGGAGAGAGGTAGGCACCCCGAAACCAAAGGTGAGGAGCTGCTCAAGAGAGGGACTCCATGTGCCGTTGAGTTCCTGACAAGCAGATTTTGCAAGATCAAGAAAGTGCTCCCGTGTGAGCGTGACAGGCTGTGACATGACAAGTATAATACAGCAACCTGTACAAGGTGCTTTTCAGCTATGGAAAAATACAAATTTCTCGGGTTCTTCAGTGGAGCATTGGGACTAGACTCTGGCCTGGAAGCGGCGGGCTTAGAATCCCTGGCGGCGAATGAGTTTGCCCCCACGGCCTGCAAGACGATCCGAAGGAACCGGCCTGAGCTGAAGCTGTATGATGGCGATATTCGTGACCTGACGGCAGAGCAGCTTATGCGCGATCTTAAGATTGAGCGTGAGGAGCTTTTTGCCATCGTCGGTGGGCCTCCTTGTCAAGCGTTCTCTACGGCGGGAAAGCGGCTTGGGCTTAACGATGAGCGGGGGAACGTCTTCCTGCACTTTATCGACCTGATCGGAGAGTTGCGGCCCAAGTACATCGTTATCGAGAATGTCCGGGGGATTCTCTCTACCCCGATGGTACATCGTCCCCATAGCGACCGTGACTATGCGGGTATCTCTCCCTTCGATGAAGAAAAACCGGGCGGCGCGTTGCTCCATATTCTGGCCCGTCTCAAAGATGCTGGCTACGAAGTTAGCTTCGAGCTCTACAACACGGCCAACTTCGGGGTGCCCCAGATTCGAGAGCGCGTGGTGATGGTCGGCGCACGCGATGGGAGTACCGTTCCCTATCTCTTTCCCACCCACGACCAAGAAGAGCGCTACGATATGGCCCCGTGGCGGACATTTCAAGACGCTGTGGAAGGCTTGACGGCAGCGCCCGAGGCCGTGAAGTTCCCCGAGCGCCGCCTCCAGTTCTATCGGATGCTCAAAGCGGGGCAAAACTGGCGCGACATTCCCGCGCATCTCCAACGGGCTGCGATGGGAAAAGCCTACGACGCGGGCGGCGGAAAAGTTGGCTTTTACCGTCGCCTTGCTTGGGATCGCCCCGCCCCGACCCTTGTCACGTGCCCGACCATGCCTGCGACCGATCTCGCACACCCCGAAGAGAACCGCCCCCTCTCCGTTCAAGAGTACGCACGTGTCCAAACGTTTCCCGATAGCTGGATATTCGAAGGCAACCTCACAGACCGCTATAAACAGATCGGTAACGCCGTCCCTGTGAAATTCGGCGAGGCGATTGGGCGGCACCTAAAAGCCTATGATGCGGGTGAGCTCGCGGGCAAAGCTGCCGCTCCCATTCCTCTTAGCCGGTACCGCAATACGGATCATCGCTCTTGGCAAGCCGCCCATGCTCAAGGCTGGACAACGGGTAAACTTTTCTAGCTTCCTTCGAGCCAAGGCTCTCTGGTAAACTACTGGCATGGCCTACAATGCGTTTACGCTGAACGAGGTGAAGCGCCAGTTTGGGCTGGAGATTCACGAGCAAGATGATCTCTTTTCCGAAGCGACTTCTGTCGAGGTCAGTTCATGGCTTCAGGAGACGCTTCGTGAGTTTGCTCCCCTAGCGCTGGCGATGTCCACAGAGAAAGCGCGCTCGGAGATGATTATCGCGCCCATCTTGCTAGAGGCGCGGCGTCACAAACACGAGACGATCAGCCTGTTCTCCGGGATGGAGTTCTCGGTAGATGCTGCGCAGGGACTGGTGGGCTTCTGCGACTACCTGCTCTCGCTCTCTCCTACACACTTCTCCATTGAAGCGCCTGTGGTCGCTGTTGTCGAGGCTAAGAACGAGAACCTGCGCGGCGGAATGGGGCAGTGTATCGCTGAGCTGGTCGCGGCGCGGCTCTTCAACCAGCAACAAGGCAAGCCCGTCGAGACCGTCTACGGAGCCGTGACCACAGGAAGCACTTGGCGCTTTCTGCGCCTCCACGGCTCCGATGTTCATGTGGATTTGACAGAGTACTACCTGGACCAGCCCGGCGCGATTGTCGGCGTGCTTCTCTGGATGCTGGATAACACGGGCTATGGAAACTACTGAGATCATCTCACTGCGCCTCTTTTGCCCGGGCGATCTGCCGCGCTTGCAGGAGATCACGGCGCTGACCTTTGGG
>NZ_JAYUPA010000342.1:0-5220 GCF_043760365.1 Armatimonas sp. | reverse complement strand
ACCGGGCAATACGCCGCACGGTACCCCGCCGCCTGCACGGCGGCGATCCATTTCTGGGGTGTCGAAATATCCCCGAACACGGGGCCACCTAATCGCATACTACTATCCTACCAGAACTATCAACGATATAATACAGATACCTGGTCGTGGGTTATGAGGTGCAAATGTCTTTCCGCTATGATTTGCGAGTTTTTCATGATGAGTTGGATGTTGCTCTGGTTGAGAGGACTTTTCGAATGAAAGGAAATTATTACGAAACTTCAGTTTTTAGTGAAACAAGAAAACATCGTGATTTTACGGATTGTTATGAGAAGAAATTTTGTTGGTTGAGACCTTTTTCTTATAAGCAATCGATTTTGGCGGGAGATAATCTTGAAGGGAATTTAGAACTCTGGGTGAAGATCCTTATACCTTTCAGGAAAGAGATTCTCTCGCTGGTGGAACTTGGATATTTAATTGTGATTGATTGTTCAGGTTATGTATCGGGTCCACGATTTCAGTTCTCCCTTCATCAAAAATCACTGTCACTCTTAAAAGATTTAGGAATTGATGTTGATTTCTGCTTTTGGTGTGAACAGTGTGCGTTTTCATTACCTTCTGGAGGAGATGTGAGCATCGCAAATAATCGAGATTTGGCTGGTGTGGAAGAACCCTAGCTCTCGGCTTGGGTAGGTGCGCTGAAGCTCGGAGTAGCGCCGAAAAACCGATGCGGCGGCTTTATCGCTCTCCAGAATCGCCAGCTCGTCCACACTCCACTGGCCTGCTTCTTGGTGGCCTCGGATGACTTCAAAAATAAGCCAGCGGTTGGGGAACTGCTGACGTGCTTCGCTCCAAGTCATTTCTAATTCCTCAAGCGTATTTTATCCCAGCAAGCTCTCCGGGGCGACGAAGGGGATCTTGAACTCTTCAGAAAGAGGCTCGTAGGTGAGCTTGCCTAGGGCGATGTTCAAGCCCTTGCGTAGGCCGGCATCGTCTTTGAGGGCTTTCTTCCAGCCTTTTTTGGCGAGCGCGAGGACATACGGGAGAGTGGCGTTGGTGAGCGCTGCCGTGGACGTGTGCGGGACCGCGCCGGGCATGTTGGCGACTCCGTAGTGCAGGACGCCGTCCACAAAGTAGGTTGGATTTTGGTGCGTTGTCGGGTGCGTCGTCTCGATACAGCCGCCCTGATCCACCGCTACATCCACGATCACCGCGCCTTTTTTCATCTGCGCGACGACGCTTCGGGGAACGAGTGTGGGAGCTTTTGCGCCTTTGAGCAGCACGGCACCGATGAGCAAGTCCGCTTGCAGCGCTTTCTCGCGGATCGCGGCGAGTGTGGAGTAGAGCGTGCTGACATTCTTTGGCATGACATCGTCTAAGTAGCGCAGGCGAGGGATCGAGACATCAAAGAGGCTGACATTTGCCCCGAGGCCCGCCGCCATCTTCGCAGCTTCCGTGCCGACCATGCCACCACCGATAATCACGACGTTTGCCGGCGCGACGCCGGGAACCCCGCCGAGCAGAATCCCGCGCCCCCCCATGGCGCGCTCTAAGTACTTTGCGCCCTCCTGCACTGCCATCCGGCCCGCCACCTCGCTCATCGGAGCAAGCAAAGGCAGGAGACCATCGGGGGTCTCCACGGTCTCGTAGGCGATACAGATCGCGCCCGATTCAAGGCAGGCGTCCGTGAGCTCGCGGCTGGCGGCAAAATGGAAGTACGTGAAGAGGATCTGCCCGGAGCGCATCAGCGGCCACTCGTTAGGCAGCGGTTCTTTAACTTTGATGACCATCTCGCTACGGGCGAAAACTTCCTCTGCTGATGAGATAATCTGCGCCCCGGCGGCGGCGTAGTCCTCGTCCTCGAAGTTGATCCCCGAGCCGCAACACGTCTCCGCGAGAACCGTGTGGCCCGCCGTGACAAGCGCCTCGACGCCCGCGGGGAGCAGACCCACACGGTTTTCGTCGTCTTTGATTTCTCGAATAACTCCTACTATCATGGCCAGAGTATACCCAATAAATTAAGACTGTCTGCGGAAAGTCCGCAGTGCACGGAGCGTTTTATTGAGCCACTGTGTGACCGGTGCCACATCGGAAAGAGCAAGGTGTTCCCATGTGAGCAGAACGTCACTTCCAGACGGCTCCTATGGTATCCTTTTGGCATGCAGTTTAGCGACAATCAAATCACTTTCTTTCGCACCGAGGGCTGGCTGGCGGTGGAGGATTTCTGGAGCGAGCGCGAGGTTATGGCAATGTGCGCCGAGCTGACGCGCCTGAAATCCGAGGGCAAGCTACGCAATGTGGCTACCGAGGGCGATGGCAAGACCCACTCGGAAACGAGGGTCAATCTCCAGCTCTGCCCGATGTGGCCGCACTCGGATCTCTACAAAGCGATGCCGTTTGCCGCTAAAGCTGTCGCCGCAATTGAGGCGCTCCTGGGAAGCCCGGCGCTGCTGCACCTGGATCAGGTCTTTCTCAAGCCGGGCAGGCAGGGGGCGGGGACAAACTGGCACCAGGACAATGCATACTTTCAGATCCCCGACCCACTGAAGGGCACGGCGCTCTGGACCGCTGTCCACGATGCCACACTCGCTAACGGGACACTCAGAGTCATTCCCCGCGCCTTCTCTGAGCTGCTTCCCCACGAGCGTGATGGCTTCTCGGATCATCACATCCGCTGCTGGCCCGACGAGACTAAGGCAATCCCGGTGGAAATTAAGGCCGGAGGCGTGATCTTTTTCTGCTACGGGACGCCCCATGCGACGGGTGCGAACAGAACCGATCTCGAGCGGGCTGGTGTCGCGCTGCACTTCATCCACACCGACCAGAGTGGTCAGGCGCGTAGTGGCTTCGAGCCCGGTAAGCGTCCTCCCCTCGTCGCGGATCAGGCCACGTGGGAAGCACAAGTAGCCTCGGTTCTCGAATGACACAGCTCTCTTGGCGTACGGAAAAAGATGCCTTTTTCGAGGAAGCGCACACACGCCAGCGGCTGGTTTTTGTGCTCTTTGCGTGCCCCCGGGAGAAACGCACCACGCCGATTCTGCGCGGCGAAAATCCCGCACTGGTACGCCTGCTCACCGAGCGTTTTGTACCGGTTCATATCACCAGCCTCAAAGACATTGATCTGGGCCTTTTCCGCTTCGACTACGACCAGCAGCTCCTGGGCCTCGTGCTCACCCCCGGCGGTCAGACGCTTGCTCGCTGGGGCGGCGACGATCTCTCCGCGCGGTCTCTGATTGCGCTGCTGGAGCGCGTGAAATTTGTCGAGGCGTCGGTGTTCAAGGCGCAATTGCCCCGGACTATCGCGCAGAAGTTCCCCGCGTTTGCCCAGACGAAACGTGCCAATGAGGCGTGCTACCACTGCCACTACGCCCACGACGCTGAGCTTGCACAGCAGCGCCACGCGGGAACATTTAGGAAACTCGCGCTCTACCGCTACCCGCCACCAAGCGTCCTTGGCATCACGCTGGATGAGCGCAGCCGAATTGTCGCGCTCCGGCCTGGCTCCCCGGCGGCCAGGGCGGGACTGAAAAAAGGCGAGGTACTTGTGCGTCTTGGAGACCAGCCAATTTATACTGCCGCCGATCTGTCGTTTGCTCTGGATGCGCTCCCCGAAAACACCCGCTCTATCTCGCTCAATGGCAAGCGCCTCACACTCTCGCCCCACTGGCGCGTCTACGACATCTCCGCCCGGCCCTCACAGGGGGCGATCCCGCCGATCTTTGGCTTCTGGGAAGAGCCGATCTTGGGCAGTAAAACCCTGGCGCTCAAAGTCAGCGCGCTCTTTCCCGGCGAGAAGTGGAAAGCGTCCCAGGGCGGCTTAAAGCTCGGCGATGTGATCGTGGCTGTGGACGGCAAGACTCTCCAGCAGATATCCCCACGCCAGTTTCATACCTGGCTGCGGCTGAACAAAGACGTGGGCCAGAAGCTACGTCTGACGGTCTTACGCGATAGCAAGCGCCTCATGCTGACGCTGCCCTGTTTGGACATTGCGTTTTGACCGCCGTTTTCAGCCGACGGTTATTTCGGCGGTGCCCAGCCGCGCGGGTCGTAGTCTAGGCCGAAGGCGTCGGCCATGCGGTTGAAGAAGGCGAAGAGGGCGGTGTCAAATGTTGCCTCGAAGATCTGCTCGTCGGTCCAGCCCACTTGTCGTAGCGCCTCGACATCAATATCCGACACTTTGGCAGGCTCCAGGGTCAGCCGCTTCACAAAGCCGAGCAGCTCGCGCTCCTTGGGAAGCAGGCCCTTAGCTTTGGTCAGATCGCCCGTTCCTACTGCGTCCACATCACTGAGATCTTGTCCCTGCGACCGCAGGAATCCGCCATGGCTAGACACTCAGTATTTACACCGATTCAGCGCCGAGACATAGGTCGCGACCAGCTCTTTCTGACGACGCGTTAAGGCACCATCGGAGAAGTGCATCATTCCCGCAAGCTGCTGCACCATCACCATGGCCTCGGGCTTGACGCTCATGGTGCGCATGATGCCCGGAATCTGCTGCGGCGTCTTGAAGGGCATCCCCAGCTTCTTGAGAGTGTCAAAGTGTGGGTCGCTGGTCTCCATCACCCAGTCAATACGCGCCACATCGCTGGCCGCACGGATAAACTTCATCAGCTCATCGGGGTTGGCGGCCTTGCCTGTCTGACGGCCCCGGCGGTCGAAGATCAGCGCCATCGGTGTCGCGGTAATCTCGTTTTTCTTGGCAATGGGCTCGTCACCCGTCTTGAGATGAATGACTTTAAGCGCAACGGGCTTTCCCTCAAGCTGCTTCTGGACACTCTCGTAGAACTGCTGCTCTAGTAGACTGCTGGGCTTGTAGAAGAAAAATATCGTCGGTTGCTCAGGCACAAGGTGATTGGCGAGCACCACATCGGCTCCGGTAGAGAGCGGCGTCTGTCTCATACTTGC
Organism: Armatimonas sp.; assembly: GCF_043760365.1. GTDB lineage: Bacteria > Armatimonadota > Armatimonadia > Armatimonadales > Armatimonadaceae > Armatimonas. Next base: position 336 of record NZ_JAYUPA010000342.1, on the reverse strand, counting down.
TATGGTACCATGACCCATGTTCGTCCGCGCCTACCCCGCCGGCAAGCCTGTCGTGCTGCCCGCTGGCCCGTATCTGCTTCTGCCGTTTGTCGCCGACGGGGAGCTACTCGTCCACAACGACCCTCTTGAGGATAGTTACGGGGCGAGTTTGCTCCGTGGCGACAGTGCCCCCGACAATGCGCTCTATTTGGGTGACCTAGACGGCGTCGCTTGTCTGGCCTACTCCCAGACGCCCGCCGCTGATGACGATGCCGTGGAGCCTGAGGGGATTCGTCGGCTAGGGCTGCGTGCGCTCTTTGGGCACCTGTCAGACGAGGAAACTACCGTGGCGGGCTA
>NZ_JAYUPA010000341.1:0-5228 GCF_043760365.1 Armatimonas sp. | reverse complement strand
AATCAGGGGACATAAAGAAATCATAAAAGACCAATAAAATCGAAATCAGAACTGTAGTCAGCATAATCTGAAACACTATCAGTGAAATCAGAAAGCTTATCAAAAAAATCGGGAACTCTCTCAACAAGATAATAAGTACTACCAATATATCAAGGAATGATCTCAGCAGATCAAGGAGACTAAAAATGGATACGCTAACCTCTGTCGCGCCACGCAAGCGTGGTGCCCTCAATAACGACATCCTCAAGAGCTTGCAAACTGCTCTAACTATCGCACAGGCCGCACAGCGCGAGCCCTTCGTCCCACAACTGACCGAGATGCAGCTCTCTGCGGTTTTTATCAGCTCGCTTCTCAGCGATATTGCAGTGTGCCATGCAACACTCGATACTGCTTTCGATGCCGATCAGGAAGTGAAGGGGAGCACGCAAGCGGAGGGCACGGCACGTGCCCGACTCAAGGCCACGATTCGACGGATTCAGGCCGCTGCGAGTCAGAAGTACGCCCGTGACCCGGAAAATAAGCACAAGCTCGCCCTCTTTGGCATGGGGATCAACCTCGATGCCAGCCGTGCCCTACTTGCCCAGCACGCACCGGGGATTCTTTCGCACCTGACCGACGACTCTCTGCCGGGCCTCAGTGCGGCGTTTCAGGAAGAGGCGGCGCAGGCACTCACCGACTGGACCGCTGCCGACAGTGTGCAAGCCGCCGCGCAGCAAAAAGCGACCCAAAAACGCTCAGAGGCCGAGGTGCAGTCCAAAGCCATCACTGACCGACGGATTCAGGTGCAGTACGCCATCGAGGGGCTCTATCCCCACACCCTCTCGGAGAATGCGGCGGCGCGGGCGGCGTTTCTCTTGCCCAAAACACGGCCTTTCCGGGGCTAGGTGCGTGCGGCGATGCCGTATGCGATCCGGCCCACATCGGCACCGGCGAGGTTGGCTAGAACAATCACCGCCCGGTCGCCGTCGAGCTCGCGCCAGAAGTGGGTCGCGAAGCCAGGGCGGCTCCCCCCGTGCTCCGCGATGCGCTTACCAGGCTCACCGGAGAGGTTCCAGCCTAGGCCGTACGGGTGGGGTTTGCCGTTGCTCAGAATCACGGGTTCAAAAAGGCGGGCACGGGTCTCGGGCTTGAGGAGCGGGTCGCTGCGGAGTAGCGCATCCCACTTTGCCAGGTCTTGCACCGTGGTCAGCAAGCCGCCGCTCGCAAAATCGCGGCTCCAGGACGCCACATTGACCAGGGTATCGGATTCAAACGCGTAGCCGTCGGCGCGGTTCGTCACAACCGTGCGCAGGTTGTGGCGACGGGTCGCGCTCATCCCCAGCGGCACAAGAAAGCGGGCAGTGAGAAACTCGTCCCAGCGCTGGCGTGTGATCTGGCGGATCACCTCACCCAGAAGCACGTAGCCAAAGTTGCAGTAGCTCCACTTCTCCCCGGGCGCAAAACGTAGCGGCAGAGGCCGGGCGGCGGCGATGGCATCGCTCTCCGTGTAGGTGCGGCTTAGCTCCAGCGGCTCATCCGTCACCAGCCCCGATGTGTGGGTGAGCAGGTGACGTAGCGTGATCTTCTCCCAGCTCGCGGGCGTGTTGGGCAAGTGCTTGCTGATCGGATCGGTCAGGCTCAGCTTGGCCTCTTGCTCCAGGAGCAGGATGCAGGTGGCAATCACCTGCTTGGTCACCGACGCGAGCTGATACACCGTTTCGGGCGTGGCGGGTGTCTTTGTTTCCAGGTTCGCCAGGCCATAACCCGCCGCCTTGAGGACTTTGCCCTTGCTCACTAAAGCAATCGAGAGACCGGGAATTCGTAGCAGGCTCCGCTCCTGCTCCACAAAGCTATCAATCGGATCGTCAAAAAGCCGCCCCATGACCTATCCCCCTTCCCGGACGATCCAGCCCAGTAGCTGGGTCATTTCCTCCCAGGCAAGCGCCGCCGCACCGGGCTCACCACGCTGGCAACTATCCACACGCTCACGGGCCGTTGTACGACCAAGCTCCGCGTAGAACGGGTGCGCACCGGTCATTCCCACCCAGTAGCGCGTGTTGCCCCAGTCGCCCTCGCGCCGATGGACAAGCTGGTGGATGTAGTTAGCCGTGCTATCGTCCTCATGCACCTGCACAAGCTTGTGCGCCGCATCGAGATCGTCGTTGAGCAGGTGGAGCAGCGCCCGGAGATTGTAGGAGCCCTCAGTGACTCCCAAGAGCAGTCCGGGCTGCCAGGGCGCTTTGGGGCGGAGTGGAGCATCGGTGCGCGCGAGCAGTGTCGCGGTGCATGCAAAGAGCGGATGGGTTGGGGAAAGTGGGTTCATTTAAGGTAGGTATCCAAAGAGGCGCACGGAGCCGTGCGCCAGGGAGTTCTCCGGAAGCGGCGCGGCATCTTGCGGCGAGGGAACGGCCAGCTCCAGCACCAAAGTCAGGTCGGGGGTACGTAGCACCTGAGCGCGGTAGACAGCCAGCGGTAGCTCGCCCCAGGTATCAGAGCGCTGGCTGAGCAGCCGCCCGATCACCACGTAGTCGTTTTCAAGCTGCCCCTCGTGCACCAGAGTGACGGTATCGGGGGGCACTTTATCGGCATCGCGGAGCTGCTCCTGCATGGCCTCCGCCCCGCCCGGAGCCAAGGTCGCCAGCCCATAGAGCGCGATCTCAATCGTCTTACCAATCGCAGCTTTGTAGCGCTCGCCATGGAGGGCCTGATCTGTAGTGCAGAAGACAAACCGCCGGCTACCGACTCCCAGCTCCGCCAGAGGCAAGCCCTCAAGGGGATCGCGCCAGAGCCGCCGCAGTGTCCCGGTGAGCCGTAGCTCCGTCCGTAGATCCGGCAGCTCAGTGCTATCCGTAGTGACGGTTGAAAGAAACGCCTTGCGCCGCTTGACACTGCGCACAACCAGTGCCCCAAAGCCCCCCAGAACCAGCAACAGCACAACCGGCAAGAGAGTTTCCATTAGCTTACTTTAAAAAATAAACGTAGGCTCCACCGGAGCTGAGTGAGACACGACGAACCCATTTGCGATCAGGTGGGACAGAGCCATAGCGCTGTCGTATCTCCGCCAGTTTCGGATGCTTCAGACCTATCAGGGTCACTTCGTAGATAGCAAAACCCCACTCAGAATCAAGGTGGTTCTCCGCAAAAATTTTACCCAATAGCTCATAGGTGAAAAGAGTTCCTGAACTATCAACCAGTGGCGTTGCTAAGTATAGCCTAAAATCTCCCTCATCAAAATCACTCCAAAACATCGCATCAATAGAAAACTGAGCTAGATTGAGTTTATCAAGAAGAAACCATCCAACATTGCGCATCTCTTCGGAGATTGTCACCACTGTGTCTGTAACCATGACAAAATTCCTTTCTGCTGATCCGTAATCGCCACAATAATGTCTTTAGCATCCTGCTGAGATTTAGGAGGATCATAACGAGATTGCTCATTCCAATCACGAACAATAGCCCACTCACTTTCCCTACCGATTGGCTTTCCAAGACCGCAGTGGCTGAGCAACTCAACGAGATTATGTGTGTAAAATTTCGGTGCATCTTTACTGGGAAAATCACCTTGTTGTGTTTTTTTGGCAATACACGCTTTGAGAGCACACTCTACTGAATAGCCAGCAAGATAATAAGCTCCTCCCCAACGTCCCGCTGCCAAAAGCGCCTGGGAATCTGCCAGGCGCTCTAGCGCAAGCTGCTGAAAATCCTGCTGTGTCATCGTTAGCGCGCCATCTTGAGGCGGTTATTGACCTCGTCCCAGTTCACCACATTCCACCAGGCTTTAAGATAGTCAATCCGCTTGTTCTGGTACTTGAGGTAGTAGGCGTGCTCCCAGACATCGTTGCCCAGAATCGGGACGCCGCCCTCAAGCAGTGGGGTGTCCTGGTAGGGAAACGACGCCAGCTCCAGCTTGCCTTTTTTCAGCGAGAGCCAGACCCAGCCGCTCCCGAAGCGCTTCAGACCCGCGTCCTCGAACGCCGCCTTGAACTTGTCAAAGTCGCCAAAGCTGCCTTTAATCGCATCGGCGATCGCGCCCGTGGGAGCACCGCCGCCATTTGGTTTCATGAGGGTCCAGAAGATCGTGTGATTGGCATGACCGCCCGCGTTATTGCGCACCGCCATGCGGCTGTCCTCCGGAATGCGCGCTAAGTTCTTGAGCAGTGCCTCCGCAGACATCACGCGGCTGTTCGGGCCATAGACCTTGGCAACCGCCATATTTAGATTAGTGATGTAGGCCTGGTGGTGCTTACCGTGGTGGATCTGCATGGTCTGCGCGTCAATATGCGGCTCCAGCGCCGCAGGCGGATAGGTCAATACAGGCAACGAAAACGGACCGGTTGGCGGGGCGGTGGGTTGTTGATTGTTGGGTGTCATTTGGTTATTGTCCAGGTATCGAGTTCTTTGCCGTCGGCGGCGACTTGCCGGGCGACGAGCTTTTTATCCGTGAGATCAACGATAGTAAGTGAGTGGGTATCGTCTATGTACTTGGCGGTAAAGTCTTGGAGCTTGCCTTTTTCGATATTTTTATAGAGTCCCGCGCCGCCCGCGCCGGAGACAACATAGATCGGAGCAGTGGGCTTGGTGTTCTTCACGCCATCATAGACTTTATCAAGCATGATTCTACCCTCCACATCGCCTTTTTCGCCGCGTGGCTTTGTGGGCAGAAATGTCAGAGGATAGCTGCGCTGGTAGTCATGAACATGGCCGGACCACACCACAGAGACCCCGTACTTCTCAAAGAGCGGTGCGAGCACGCGCATCCACTGGTCGTTGAAGTGCTCTTTGTTGGAGTTAAACGGCGGGTGGTGAAACGCGACAAAGCGCCACGTGGCTTTCTGCGCCGCCTTCAGATCACTCTCGACCCACTGTTTCAGCGCGGCATCGGTCCAGTCCATGTAGCCGTTAGCATCCAGAACTGTCCAGTGCGCGTTGCCATAGTCGAACGAGAAATTCGTCATGCGCGGGTAGTGCTCGCCCGCCGCCGCCAGAAACGCTTTCGTATCCGTGCTGCCCAGTGGCGCGGTGAACTTGGTGCTGGCGATCATCGGGCCATTGAGTGGCTGGCTCCAGTAGTAGAAATAAGAAAACGCATCGGGTGTCTTTTCCAGCGTCGAGGAGCGGATATCATGGTTTCCGGGAGAAGCCAGTGTCAGCGTGGAACGCAGGAGTGGGACGCCCTCAGCAGTAGCCGTCTCGGCGTTGTAGATAGGCCAGTAGTTTTTGACGTACTCACTGGCCAAGCCCTTACCATA
>NZ_JAYUPA010000340.1:0-15791 GCF_043760365.1 Armatimonas sp. | reverse complement strand
CAGGGGCACCCACCCCGAAGGGGAAGGGTCATCAGCCGTCGCCTTGTCGAATCGGCGGCTGTCTCTGGTAAGGCAATCGCTCTTGAAGACCTTAGTGGTATTCGAGAGCGGGCTTCGGTTATGCACAGAGACGGAGGTTCGAGCCTCAGACGAGAAATGCGTTTTGAGCTTGGAAATTGGGGATTCGATCAGTTGAGGAACTTTATCGAGTACAAAGCCAGACGTGCAGGAGTACGTGTTGTTGCGGTTGACCCGCGCAACACTTCCCGTACTTGTTCTGCCTGTGGCTGCTGCGATAAACATAATCGAAAATCTCAATGCAAATTCCAATGTTTAGAATGTGGCCTGATGATGAATGCGGATTTGAATGCCGCACTCAACATCAAGGCACGGGGCAATGTAACTTGCCCTATAGACGGGGAAGCGGGTTCGCCTGCCTCCACTGTCAAAGCCTCCCGGGTACCCTTTGGGTGCTTAGGCAGGGGATAAGTTACAGTTCTTGTGCAAATGTATCTTTCTTCGCAAAGTCTGGCAACGGTATTGCGCATAAACTGGCAAGCTTGACAGCTTAAAAAAACGGTACACTTAGCGTTATGGTTGAAAATGTCTCCCGAACCGTTCTGCCCAATGGCGTGCGGGTTGTCACTGAAAATATTCCCACCGTTCAGTCGGTCTCCGTGGGGCTCTGGGCTAGTGCGGGCTCACGCGATGAGGAGCCGCGCCTGCGGGGAATCTCTCACTTTTTAGAGCACATGTTCTTCAAGGGCACCGAGCGCCGCCCCAGCGCGAAAGAAATCGCCGATGAGATGGACGCGCTGGGCGGCTACCTCAACGCGTTTACGGACAAAGAGTTCACGTGCTACTACGCCCGCGTTCTCTCCGAGCACTTGCCCGTGGGCTTAGACATTCTCACGGACATGCTCACCGGCTCGCTCTTCGATCCCGATGAAACGGCCAAGGAGCGCAAAGTGGTTCTTGAGGAGATCAAGCGGCGCGACGATGACCCGGAAGACATGGTGCACGATCTCTTTGCGGAGACAATCTACCCGAATCACGCGCTGGGCCTGCCGGTGATTGGGAGTGTCGAGACAGTCTCGGCGTTCACGCCTGAGGATCTGCGCGGCTACATCGCGCGGCGCTACGGGCCAAAAAGCTTGGTCGTGGCTGCTGCGGGGAACTTAGAGCACGCTGCGGTTGTGGCGCTGGCGGAGCAGATGCTGGGCGGCCTCGTGACCGGCGAGGCCAACGGCACACTCACGCGCCCGGTCGCAGCTCCTGGCAAGCTTCTCTACAGCCGCCCCACCGAGCAGGTGAACTTCTGCGTGGGCGTGGATGGCTACGGGCAGCACGACGCGGAAAAGTACCCGCTGGCGATCCTAGATAATATTCTGGGCGGCTCGATGGGTGCTCGGCTTTTCCAGGAAATTCGAGAGAAGCGTGGCCTGGCCTACTCCGTGGGTTCCTATAGTGCGACGCACCGCGAGGGGGGCTACTTCGCCGCGTACGGCGGAACGTCGCCGGAGAACTTTGAGGAGTGCCTTGACTTAGTGCGCGCCGAGTTTGAGAAGGTCCGCAAAGACGGTGTGAGTGAAGCCGAGCTTCAGCGCTCGAAAAATCAATTTCGGGGCGCACTCATCATGGCGCAGGAGTCCATGAGCAGCCGCATGACTCGCCTGGGCAAGTCTGAGCTCTACTTCGATCAGGTCGTCCCGCTCGCCGAGGCGCTCGCCAAGATTGATGCCGTCACGGTTGCGGATGTCCTCGCTGTCGCGCAGGCCATTTTGCCAAAAGACTCAAGCAAGCTGACAATTGCCGCTATCGGGCCGTTTGAAGAGGCCGACAAAGAGGCGCTCGCAGAGCTTGAGGGCGAGGACTAGACTAAATGCGACTCATCCACCTCTTTCTGGCACTGCACGTTTCGGGAGCGCACTGATGCAACCGAACTTTGTCTTTTTTCTCACGGATGACCAACCCTACAATGGTCTAAGCTGTACGGGCAATCTCGTCCTGAAAACCCCAAATATTGACCAGCTTGCCGCCGAGGGCATACTGTTTGAGAACGCTTTTGTTACCACAGCGATTTGCTGTTGCAGCCGCGCGAGTGTCTACACCGGCCAGCACATGCGCCGCCACGGGGTTGAGGACTTTAAAAAGCCGCTCTCGGCGGCGCAGTGGCAGCAGACCTTTCCCGCGCTTCTGCGTCAGGCGGGCTACCGCACGGGCTTTCTGGGCAAGTTCGCCATTGGGGCACCTCAGCCAAACAATGCACTGGCTCTGCCCGCCGACCAGTTTGATCTCTGGTACGGCTTCCCCCAGAGCATTGCCTTCAAGCAAATGGTGAACGGCCAAGATCGCTACCTCACCACGGTAATGACCGAAAAAGCCGTCGCGTTTTTGAAGGAGACCAAGAACGAGCAGCCGTTCTGTTTGATTGTTGCGCTAAAGGAGCCGCACGGGCCGCTGGACTATTTTGACCCGGAGTACAAAGACCCGTACACAAACGCCACGATTCCGCCGCCGAAAAATCTCACGCGTGCCTCGTTTGAGGCGCTCCCGGAGAAAGTGCAGGGTAGCCTCGGAGCAACTCCCCAGTGGTTTGAGAAGCCCGCGACCTACCAGGCGGCGATGCGCAAGACCTATGCCTACACCAGCCGCGCCGATGCCGCCGTGGGGGAGATCTGTCGCGCGCTCAAGGCGCAGGGGCTGGATCAGAACACCGTGGTGATTCATCTCTCGGACAATGGCTCGATGGACGGAGCGCATGGACTAGATGGCAAGTGGCTGATGTACGAGGAGTCTATTCGCGTGCCACTGATTATCCGTGACCCGCGTCTGCCAAAGTCAACGCGCGGGCGGCGCTCGCAAATGGCGCTGAATATTGATGTCGCCCCGACCATTCTGGCGATGGCGGGCGTTGCGATTCCCAAAGGCATGCAAGGGCGTGACCTTCAGCCGATCTTGCGCAACGCGAGGGCAAAGGGCCGCGACGACTGGTACTACGAGCATACCTACAGCACCGATCCCCCACGCAAGCCCATTCCCAAGAGTGAGGGCGTCCGCACCGAGCGCTGGAAGTACATTCGCTACACGGAGCAACAGCCGCCACGGGAGCAGCTCTTTGATCTTGCAACCGATCCTCAAGAGGAGCGGGACTTAGCGAGCGATGCCACGCACACCAAAACCCTCACCAGGCTCCGTTTCCGCTGCGATGACTACCGAAAAAACCTTCAGCTCTAGTTTCCGGTAACTATGGATACCCCCAAGTTATCGGAAACTAGAGTTATAGGAAATCTCACCAGTTCGCCCTCTAACTCCCCTCAAGGACACTCCATCTGTCTTTTTGGTGCACCTGTCCAAACTGAAAAACAAAGGCTCTTTCCTGGTGGTATATGTAAGTGAGGAGCATCGTACATGAGAGTTATTCAGGAAGAGAATCATCAAGGCCATCGAATTGTCGTTGGGGAAAAACCGGGTATCGGCTATATTGGGAGAAGCCCGATTCGCCAGTGGAGCTACCGAGTTCTGCTTAATGATGAAGACATCTCCGAGCGCGTGGTGGTGAGTGGCATGAAGCCCGATCAGCTCATCCAGAGTGCCCGCCATCTTCTGGCCCATCGCTTGAGTAGCTCAAAAGCTAGTTTATAAGCCACATCCACCCTTAGCGGAAAGAGATGACAAGTAGCTTTGGCAAAATAAAGTTTGCTTGTTGAGCTTTTTGCACGAATCCCTCCCCCGCCGACAACCGCCTATTTCAGTCGTCCGCCGATTGAAATCGGCGTCTAAGAGCCTCGTTCCTCGGCTATGAAGTCGCTCCGCGACTGAGAACTTAGGAACCCGGTAGTCGCGGAGCGATTTTTTGGCCGCAGGCCCCCCAGACGCCCACTTCCAGTGGGTGGATAACGATTCATGCAAAAGGCTCTGTTGTAATGCTTTCCGCTTTCTCTCCACGTCTCCCAGTACAGAAAGGATAGAAGATGGCCTGGCTGGTTTAAGGCCAAGCAAGGAAACAACCATGAAAGCAACACCCCCTATTGTCGATCGGCAGACCTGGAACGCCAAGATCGCCGAACTCCGGGGCCGAGAGAAAGCCCACACCCGCGAGGGGGACGCCCTCGCCGCCGCGCGTCGCCGACTGCCGATGGTCGAGGTGGATCCCACCACACTGGTTATCGGAAAGACCGGCGCAATCTCGCTGCTCGACACGTTCGAGGGCCGCTCCCTGCTGTTCGCCTCGTACCACATGTGGCATACGGGTCAGCCCGCCGCCCAGCAGTGCGAAGGTTGCACTTTCAACTCCGGCCAGGTGCGGGAGCTGTCGTACCTGCACGCGCGCGATGTCACCTACGCTGTCTTCTGCGAGGGCCCCTACGACGAGAGCAACTGCTACCGCGAGTTCATGGGCTGGGAGATGCCGTGGTACTCCGTGCCCGAGGTGTCGCAGGATCGCCTGATCGCTGGGCGTCATTTCGGGATGAAGGTGTGCTACCTGCGTGACGGGGACCGTGTTTTCGAGACATATTGGACCACGGCCCGTGGGTGCGAAGTGATGAACGGCAGCTTCGGGATGCTCGACATAACCGTCTACGGCCGGCAGGAACATTGGGAGGACTCGCCCAAGGACTGGCCGGTAATCTACGGATCCCACAGCAATTCGTACCGGCTCATGGAGGATGGGAGTGCGCCTCCGTCCGCCAGGGAGGGCCGTCCCACCCCGCAGTGGTCCCGCCTCGCCGCTGGTCACAGCGACGATCTTGGAAGCACCGCTGCGGCCAGCGAGCGTCACTGCCACTGAGCGAATTCTTTAGGGGTAGGACTATTTCAGTATGTTTTCCCGATGCCACTGGAGCGCAATGGGATTGGGGAGGTAGATTGGGTCTTTGGGCTGTACGATGGTCTTACCATTTTCTACATAGACCAAATCGTTGATCAGCTTTGGTGCGACAATTATCTCGTAGCTGTCGCTCAGGCTCCAGGCTCCAATGTCGAATCCCCAGTGGTGGTTTTTGCAGAGCGCCAGCCCATTTCGGGGATCGTCGTTGTGGAACTCGGAGAACGGCAGGATATGTGCCCCGTCCACTAGGCTACTGTTCCCCAGCCGCGCCGATGCTTGACAGACACAGCACGCGAAGCCATACAGCTCTTTCACCACTTTCGGGAAGAGCTTGCTACGCACAAAATAGCCGTCGGTGTTTTGTTCTTTGATCGTTGGATGGAGCCTGAACTTTGCCTGAGCTTGCTGCTTAAGTGTCTCTGCCTGCAAGGCAAGATAGCTCGTGGTCGCCCCCTCAGAAACCTCCGTGGGCTGGCCAGAGAAATAGGTCGCTAGTAGGTGGCTCCGCAGAACCTCCCGCGTGTGACTCTCGGCGAGAAGTGGCCATAGGTCGTCGGCAAAGCGCCCCCCATCGCAGAGCGTCCGGCGTTGATCTCCTGAAAGATCGCCAGCAGGAGAATAGGCTTGTGCGGAGCTGCGCCTTTCACTTTAGTGACGTTGCGATGGAGCATGCTAAATCTCTCCAGATATGCTGCAAGCGCTTCCTGCATCATGGCTTCAGTGTACCCTCGCACGGTACACTGAGTTTATGATTAGAGTTGCTGTTTCCGGTGCGTTGGGCCGGATGGGGAGCGAGGTGGTGCGTGCGGTCACCGAGGCCGAGGGCATGGAAGTGAGCGTGCAGATCGAGGTGGGCGATGACATGGGGGCGCTTCTACGCGAGAGTCAGCCCACCGTGATGGTGGACTTCACCGTGCCGTCGTCGGCGATGACCAATATCCGCACGGCGCTGGAGAATAAAGTCATTCCGATTGTCGGAACCACGGGGCTCTCGCCCGCTGATTTGGACGAGCTACGGGGGCTCTGTGAAAAGCACCAGACAGCCTGTTTAATCGCACCGAACTTTGCCATTGGAGCGATTCTGATGATGCAGTTCGCCGCGCAAGCCGCCAAGTACCTGCCCGATGTCGAGATTATCGAGATGCACCACGAGAAAAAAGTGGATGCGCCCTCCGGGACGGCAGTAAAGACAGCGCAGATGATCGCGGCGGCACGGACGGGAATACCTACCGCCAAGCCCGAGAATGCGTTTGAGAGCCATGCGGGAGCCACGGGGGCCGAGGTGGACGAGATTCCCGTGCACTCGGTGCGCCTGCCGGGCTTTGTGGCCAGCCAGGAAGTGATCTTTGGGGCGCAGGGGCAGCGCCTCTCTCTGCGCCACGACTCGCTAGACCGCACGAGCTTCATGCCCGGTGTCGTGCTTGCGATTCGCAAGGCCGCGAGCCTGACGGGGCTGGTCTATGGCCTGGAGAACCTCCTCTAGCTATGCTACCCCGGGGAATTGCCCGGAAAATCTTCCTGGGCTATGTCTTGCCGCTGATTGTCTTGCTGGTTGCCGGGCTCCTGGTGCCGGTTTTCCTGTGGGGTTTTGCGGGGCGCTACCGGGGGGAGTTTGCCGCGCGCAAGGAGCTGGCCAGCCGGGTGGAGGTGCTGATGCACGCCGCCGAGGACGTGGCCAAAGCGGAGCGGAGCTTCCAGCGCTTCAAAGACCCTACTTTTCGCGCTGCCCAGAGCCAGGCACGTTATATCTATCGAACGCGTCACCAGGAGATTAGTGTCTGGTTTGAGGATCATCCCGCGCCCAAACTGCGTGACTCGTGGGCAACAGCGCACGCCGCTTTTTTAGTGTGGGACAGGAAAGCCAATCGCACGGAGACAGGATTTGCTCCGGTGGCGGCGGCGATGGAGCGTCTCAACCAGCAGGTGATTCAGGAGCGTGAGCGCTACGAGCCGCTCTATGTCACGGCGGATATTATTCGAATTGTTGGGCTGGTGCTCTTCCCTCTCGGAGCGCTGGCGAGTGCGCTGTCCATTGGTCGCTCTATCGCCCGCTCGATCACGGAGCCGTTGGAGGAGCTGGTGGCAACGGTGGAGCGCCTGGAGCGCCGGGAAATTACCTCTAAAGACCTTCCGGATGCGGGGGACCGAGACGACGAGGTAGGGGAGCTCTGGCAGGCTCTCCAGCGCATGGCGGAGACGGTCACCGAGCGCGAGGCAACCCTGGAGGCCCGCAGTGAGGCGCTTGCCACAACAGGGCGGCGGCTGGAGTCGGTGCTCAATGCAACCAACGACGGTATCGCACTTTTGAGCCGGGAAGGGCGCTTTCTGATGGCAAATCCACGCTTCGCCGGACTTTTTGGCATGGAACCCGAGGATCTCCTCGACCAGAGCTTCGCCCGGATGGGCCCGCGCCTCCTCTCGCTCTTCAAGGCGGGCGATCAGGAGCCCGCCCGCCTGCGCCTGCGCGAGGTGCTCCGCGATACCGAGCACGTGGCCGAGGAGACCTTTTCTCTGGCGCGGCCCTTCCCCCGCGTGCTGCGCTTCTTCTCCGCGCCCGTGCGCACCGAAGGGACTCTCATTGGCCGGATTGTGGTGCTCCGCGATGTCACCCGGGAGACGGAGGCAGATCGGCTCAAGAGTGAGTTCGCCTCGACAGTTTCCCACGAGCTGCGCACTCCTCTGACCGCCATACACGGCAATGTCGCCCTACTGCTCTCCGAAAAACCGGGCACCCTCACCGAGGATCAGCGCGAGTTTCTCACTCTCACCCAGATCAGTGTCCAGCGCCTCACCGAGCTGATCACGGAGATGCTCGATCTCTCCAAGCTAGAGTCGGCGGGGCTACAGATGGTCCGCGAGCCCGTGGAGTGTGGCCCGCTGGCCCGGCAGCTGGTGCGGACGATGGAGGAGCAGGCACGGGCACGGAGCATCACTCTGACCCTCATGGCTCCCGAGGAGCTTCCCCCGGTTCTGGGGGATCGGGATCGAATTGCCCAAGTACTCATGAACCTGATCTCCAATGCCCTCAAGTACACTCCAACCGAGGGGAAAGTGGTCGTGCGTCTCGGTGTGGAGCAGGCACAGCTTGTCGTGCGGGTCTCGGACACGGGAATTGGGCTGACATCGGAGGATCGAACTCAGCTCTTTGCCAAGTTTTTCCGCGCGGATAACTCCACCACGCGCCGTGTGGGCGGCACGGGCCTAGGGCTGGTGATCTCCAAGGCGATTGTTGAGAAGCTGGGGGGGACGATCTGGGTGGAGAGCACTCCAGGCATTGGGAGTACCTTCGCTTTTACCTTGCCTCTGGTAAGAGAGAGCACAGAGGAGGAGCGTCATGCCGCCGCTCTGGCTCCTGCTCGTGTACCAGGGCCGCGCCGCTTTCTCTTGCTTATCCACGACCAGACCGTTGTTTTACACCGGCTCAACCATGCGCTTAGTCAGCAAGGAATGATTCTCAGTGCCGCCGCCGTTCCTGCGGAAGCGCTTCGCCGTACTCGCGATCTTCGCCCCGATGCACTGCTCATCCCGCCGTTCACCACTGCCTTTGATGCGTTTCAACTGATTCGGAATCTGCGTGCCGACCCCGCCACGGAGCGCACGACAGTTCTCCTCTACGGGCTTCGTGCGAGAGGCAATACCTTCGAGTTTCGCGACACCCTGGCTCTTGCCGCACCAGAGCGCCTGAGCTCCGCACTCGCCCAGCTGACGACGGATGAGCCTGCACGCAATCGTCCCGTGGTAGTGGTCGGTGAAGAGGCTTTCTTTCACACCGTCCAAGAGCTCTGGCAGCGCCAGAGGCTCTCGCCTCTGCTCTGGTGCAAGAGTAGCGACGAGCTTGTCGGAAAAGTGGGGCCGCTCTGTCCGCTGGTTATAATCTACGACACACAGAACCAGGACGCTCGGGCGCTGGGAAGTTTTGCTCAACCATTGCGGGAGCGCCATATCAATCAGCGTATTGTCTGGCTCTTTGTGGGGGAGTTCGGCTCTCGAACGCGGCTTTTAGTACCCCATGGGGCGGGAGCAGTCCCCCTGGATCGCGCTGCCACAACAATCCAGGAAGCCATTGTGGCGGCAATCTAGTACAATCAAAATTACGATGAAGCGACGTTTGCTCTGTTTTTCCTTGTTCCCCACACTGGGCTTGCTCACTGCCGCCTTTTCCGCCCCCGCTCCCGTGGACTACCGGCGCGAGGTTCGTCCGATCCTGGCCGCCAACTGCCTGAGCTGCCACGGGGCGGATGAGCACAAGCGCTCGGCGGAGCTGCGGCTGGATCAGCCGAATCGTGCCGTGGTGCCCGGTGATATCCTTGCCAGCAAGCTGCTCTGGCGCGTGGCACGGCCCGTCGGCGATGCTCTACGCATGCCCCCCAAAGAGACAGGTCACACGCTGACCGAGGCGCAGCTCACGACCCTGCGGCGCTGGATCGGGCAGGGCGCAAGATACGAAGGGCACTGGGCATGGCAAGCCCCCCGCACCCGTGTGTCTGGCATTGATATTCTCATCGCCGCTCGCCTCGCCAAAGAAAAGCTCGCGCTCTCGCCCGAGGCCGACCGCTGGACACTGGCGCGGCGCGTGGCGCTGGACGTAACCGGGTTGCCGCCGAGCCTCAAAGACGCCGAGGCGTTTGTGAGTGACAAGGCTCCCAATGCCTATGAAAAGTTCGTAGATTCGCAGCTTGCCTCCCCCCACTTTGGGGAGAGGTGGGCGCGGGTCTGGCTGGATCTGGGGCGCTACGCCGACTCGGCGGGCTACGGCTCCGACCCGCTTCGCCCCAATTTATGGCCGTGGCGCGACTGGCTGATCACGGCCTTTAACAGCAACAAGCCTTTTGACCAGTTCACTCTCGAAATGCTTGCGGGGGACTTACTGCCTCACTCCACGGAAGACCAGAAGATCGCCACCGCGTTTCATCGCAACACGATGACCAACACCGAGGGCGGCACCGACGATGAGGAGTTTCGTCTTGCTGCGGTCAAGGATCGAACGATTGTGACGATGCAGTCCTGGATGGGGCTGACCTATCAGTGCGCACAGTGCCACACGCATAAGTTCGACCCGATTACGAAGACGGATTTCTACCGAACCATGGCGATCTTCAACCAAACCGAGGACAACGACCAACCGGGCGAGTCGCCAACAATGCCGGTTCTGGCAGCGGCGCAGCGAGCGCAGAAGCTCGTGCTGGAAAAAGAGCTCGCGGAGCTGGAGAAAGTGCGTGCGGCGGAGCCTTTGGGGAAAGCCCCAAGCGCCCGCTTTGTCCGGGTCACGCTCCCGGGCACGGCGTTTCTCATGCTCGCCGAGGTGCAGGCGCTCAGTGGCAGTGAGAATGTCGCACGCAAGGGCAAGGCGAGCCAGTCCAGCACAGATTTTGAGGGCGAGGCGGCGCGGGCCATTGATGGCAACACGAGTGGCAAGTTTCCAGACAACACCGTGACGCATACTAAGCAAGAAGCCAACCCGTGGTGGGAGGTGGACTTGGGGATGACCTATCCGCTCCAGAGTGTCGCTGTTTGGCCGCGCACCGATGCCCACCCCGGCATGCTCGCCAATGTCCGCATCACGCTCTACGACGAAAATCGGAAAGTGGTCGCCGAGCAGAGCCTTGCTGGGAAGATTCTCACTGCCAAAACTGCGCTCCTCACCGACAGTCCGACGGCACCGAAGATCGCGCAGAAACAGGCCGAGCTGGCCGCGCTCAAGCCGATCCCGCTTCCCGTGCTCCGTGAGCTCCCCGAGGCCAAGCGCCGTGTCACGCGCTCGCTCACGCTGGCGAATTTCCTCACACCTGAGGAGGTCGTCACGCCCGCAGGCCCGGCGACATTTACGAAAAAGCCCTTGACAAATCGCCTGGAGCTGGCCAAGTGGCTTGTCTCCCCCGAGAATCCCCTCACGGCGCGCGTTCAAGTCAATCGTTTTTGGGCACAGCTCTTTGGTGTGGGGCTGCTAGAGACTGAGGAGGACTTCGGAACGCAGGGGGCAACGCCGTCGCACCCGGAGCTGCTTGATGCTCTTGCGCTAGATTTCCAGAAAGACTGGAACGTCAAGCGTTTCCTCAAGACAATCGTGATGAGCCGCACCTACCAGCAGAGTAGCAAGGTCACGCCTGACAGACTTGCACGGGATCCACGGGTTCGTCTGCTCTCACGCTACCCGCGCCGCCGCCTAGACGCCGAGGGGATCCGCGATCAGGCGCTTTTAGTAAGTGGGCTGCTCTCCCCCAAACTCGGTGGCCCCAGTGTCTATCCGCCCCAGCCCGACGGCCTCTGGAAAGCCGCATTTAACGGCGAGCGGAGCTACCCCACCAGCACTGGCGTAGACCGCTACCGGCGTGGGCTCTACACGTTCTGGCGGCGCACGGTTCCCTATCCGAGCATGCAGACCTTCGATGCCCCCAGCCGCGAGTTCTGCACCCTGCGCCGCATCCCGACGAACACACCACTCCAGGCGCTAGTGACATTGAATGACCCCGCCTACCTAGAAATGGCGGTCGCGCTGGCAAAGCGGCTGCAAACCGAGGGAGGTACCATGCCCGCCGACAAAGCACGCCACGGCCTGCGCCTCGCGCTTTCTCGCCCCGCAAACCAGGCGCAAATTCCGCCGCTGGTGGCGCTGTTTGAGAGCGAGAAAGCCCACTACGCGGCAAATCTGATAGAGGCCAAGAAGCTCACAGGGGCTGAGGATGCCGAACTCGCCGCGTGGACGGTGGTCGCCAATGTTTTATTGAATTTAGATGGTGTGCTGACGAAGGGATAACCGCCTTGCTTTCTCGCTCCCATGAACGGGAGCGTCTTATTGTCGCTTCGCGACACGAAGGGCGTGCCGCCCATATCCCGGGGCAGCTCGGTATGGCTGGAACGGCCTTTGTGTCGGAGCTTGCGAGGACAATATCACGCCCCCGTTCATGGGAGCGGTCAGAGGAGCGAAGAAAAACGAACATGACTGAACTGGAACTACTACAAGCCCGCGCGATGTCGCGGCGGACGTTTTTTGGCAAAGCGGGTCTCGGGCTAGGCGCTCTAGCAATGGGAGCGCTGGAAGCCGACGCTTACCCCTCTCCCACCCGAAGGGCTTCGTTATTGGGAGAGGGGTCGGCGAAGCCGGGGGTGAGGGCCAAAGCCGTGATCTACCTGCACATGTCCGGTGCGCCGCCGTCGCTGGACCTGTTTGACTACAAGCCAAAGCTCAATGAGCTAAATCTTCAGGACTGCCCGGATTCTTATCTCAAGGGCGAGCGCTTTGCCTTTATCAAGGGCAAGCCCAAGCTACTCGGCTCGCCGCACAAGTTCAAGCAACACGGCCAGACGGGTGCGTGGATGTGTGACTTGCTCCCCCACACGGCGAGCATTGCCGATGAGCTGGCGGTGATCCACTCGATGTCTACGGAGCAGTTTAACCACGCGCCCGCCGAGCTGTTTCTCTACACAGGTAATGCCTTCCCCGGCGGCGCGGCGCTCGGCTCGTGGATGACCTACGGGATCGGGACAGCCAATAAGGACCTGCCCGGCTTTGTCGTGCTCCTCTCCGGCGGCACCGACCCGACGGGCGGCAAGAGCCTCTGGTCCAGCGGGTTTCTGCCCAGTATCCATCAAGGGGTTCAGTGCCGCTCCGTGGGCGACCCGATTCTCTATCTCTCCGACCCGCCGGGCATGGATCGCCAGACCCGTCGGCGCAGCTTAGACGCGCTGGAGAAACTCAACCGGCAAGAGGCCTCCGCTCTCGGGGATCCGGAGACCGTGACACGTATCTCGCAGTACGAGCTGGCCTATCGCATGCAGCTCTCCGTACCGGATTTGATGGACATCAAGAAAGAGTCACAGGCGACGCTGGATCTCTACGGCGCGAAACCTGGCGAGTCTAGTTTTGCCAATAACTGTCTTTTAGCGCGAAGACTTGTGGAGAAAGGCGTGCGATTCGTCCAGCTCTACGACTGGGGCTGGGACATTCATGGCACGGGCGCAGGCGACGACTTAGTGACAGCACTTCCTGGCAAGTGCCGCGACACAGACAAAGCCTGCGCCGCGCTGATCAAGGATCTCAAGCAGCGTGGGATGCTCGACGATGTCTTAGTGGTCTGGGGCGGCGAGTTTGGCCGCACACCGATGAACGAAGCGCGCGGCGGCAGCAAGTTCCTAGGCCGCGACCACAACCCCAATGCCTTCACGATTTGGATGGCAGGCGGTGGCACCAAGCCCGGCAGCTACGGCCAGACCGATGAGCTGGGCTACAAAGTTGTTGAGAACAAAATGACGATCCGCGATCTCCAGGCCACGATCCTAGACCGCGTCGGCCTCGATCCCTTCAAGCTCCACTTTGACTACCAAGGGCTCGGCAACCGCCTCATCGGCCCCACCGATGAGGGGCGCGTGATTCGGGAGCTGAAAAAGTGAAAAAAATCAATCCCAAGGCGCTCCAAAAATGCATCGCCGCCATGGCGGTGATGGCGTACTCAGCAGCCGAGCTAGACTGGTTATTCTAGATTGCAAAATCTGGTGCAACTATAATGAGACGACTTCACTTTATCGAGCTGACGGATCTGCCGGGCTGGCCGACGGTCTTTCGTGATGGAGCGACCGACTATTTGGAGACGGTGGTGCGTCTGGCCAATCCGTACGCGAAGATTGTCCCAAAGCTGGCGGCGGCGCTGGAGGCGTGCCAGGCTACCAACGTTCTGGATCTCTGCTCGGGGGCGGGCGGGCCGTGGGCGACGCTCTTGCCGCTGCTGGAGGGGCAGAAACCCGACGTACTCCTCACGGATTTCTACCCTAACTTGGCGGGATCGGCACTGCCGTACCACATAGAGCCTGTGGATGCGACTAAAGTGCCTGAAGCGCTCGCTGGCTTTCGGACGCTCTTTGCCAGCTTTCATCACTTCCGCCCGGAGCAGGCCCGCGCGATTCTCGCCGATGCCGTAGAAAAACGCCAGGGAATCGCGGTTTTTGAGGCGACGGCACGGACGATACCCGCGCTTCTGGGGATGCTCTTTGTCCCGCTCGCGGTCTGGATTATCACGCCCCGGATTCGTCCGGTGCGCTTCTCTCGGTTGTTCTTTACCTATCTGATTCCCATCTTGCCTTTCGCCGTTTTTTTTGATGGCTTTGTCTCCTGTCTGCGTACCTACACACCCGACGAGCTGCGAGAGCTGACGGCGGGGCTGGATCAGAGCTACACCTGGGAGATCGGGAGCGAGCCCGTCGCCCACTCCCCGATGCCTATTACGTACCTGATCGGCTTACCCAAGGAAGGTACACTAAGAGCATGAGCAGAATGAGTACGAAACCGAAGGTGGTGATTGTGGGCGGCGGATTTGGAGGTATCGCGGCGGCGCAGGGGCTGAAAAATGCGCCCGTAGATGTCCTGGTACTGGATAAGACTAACCACCATGTCTTTCAGCCGCTCCTCTACCAAGTGGCGACCGCGGCGCTGGCTCCCACGGAGATTACCTACCCGATCCGCTCTATCTTGCGCAAGCAGAAAAACGCGACCGTGTGGATGACGGAAGTGACGGGCGTGGACGTGGCGGCGAAGACCGTTGCCACCGCCGACGGGAAGGCGATTCCCTACGATTATTTGATTCTTGCCTGCGGGGCGCGCCATAGCTACTTTGGCCGTGATGACTGGGAGCCGCTCGCACCGGGGCTAAAAACCCTAGGCGATGCGCTGGAGATGCGCCGCCGGTTTCTGGTCGCCTTTGAGGAAGCCGAGATGTGCGACGATCCCGCACTGCAGCAAGCCTGGCTGACCTTTGTGATCGTCGGCGGCGGCCCCACGGGCTGTGAGCTGGCGGGAGTGCTACCGGAGCTCGCCAAGAAAGCCCTGCGCCCCGACTTTCGCCGCGTGGATCTCACCAAAACACGCATTCTGTTGATCGAAAACAGCCCCTGCATTCTCAATACTTTCCCCGGCGTACTGGCCCAACGTGCCCAGGAAGACCTGAAGCGCCTGGGAGTCGAGGTCAAGAACGGTGTCAAAGTGACCGACATTCGCCCCGATGGGGTGTCGCTCTCGTCGGGCGAGGAGGTCGCGGCCCGCACGGTGTTCTGGGCGGCGGGCAACAAGGCCGCACCGGTTGGAGGAAGCCTGGGAGTCGCTACGGACCGAGCCGGGCGCGTGATTGTGGGGCGGGATCTCTCGATTCCCGGCCACTCCGAAGTGTTTGTGATCGGCGATATGGCCCAGGCCACCCTCCGCGACTCCAACGGCGAGCCCATCTCCGAGAAGCTTGTTCCCGGTGTCGCTCAAGGCGCGGTGCAAGGCGGAGCGTGTGCGGCGCGCAACGTCATCCGGCGCGTCAACCACCACCCCACCGAGGCGTTTAAGTACCATAACCTGGGGGACTTAGCCGTGCTAGGGCGTGGAGCCGCCATCGCAAGCTTACCGGGCCTCAAGCTCAAAGGCTACCCCGCGTGGCTCTTCTGGCTCTTTATTCATGTCCTGAAGCTCATCGGCTACCGCAACCGCCTCAATGTTTTGTTAGAGTGGGCCTACGCCTTTTTCACCTACCAGCGCGGTGCCCGCCTCATCACTCGCCGACGGTAAGTACAGTAAGCGCAGTGAGGTGCTCTAAGCGTGGTCTGGTTACGGGTTGAGGTCTGCGCTACCAGTCTTGAGAAGAGAATAGGCACAAGAAAACGCAAAAATCTCTTTGCGTGACGTGCTTTGTAGTGATTTTCTTGGAATTTTGATAGTAAGCTTAGAGATTTTCCGACGTAGCGACTTCCACCAGGCCTCAGTCGCGGGCAGAGCAGCGTTACCGATGATTCTATAATGATTGCCTATCCACTCAAAGGATGATAAGCCGCAGCAACTATCTTTCTCGCTTCCATCAAAACGGAGATTGAGCCAGATTATACCGACATGCCCTGCGCCAAAGTTTGGTGTCCTAGAGTCTGCTCCTACTCGCTTCTCCATCCACCCGGACCAGGGATCAAGAATCTCCTGGCTTGGCTTCCCAAGCTCTCT
>NZ_JAYUPA010000339.1:0-1874 GCF_043760365.1 Armatimonas sp. | reverse complement strand
CGTAGACCTGTAGCTCTTGATCCAGAGCCTTATCTAGAGCGGTGGCGACTTCTTTTGCACGCTCGGGTTTCACCGTGCGCAAGAAGAGCTTTCCATCGAGCAACACTTCCGTTACCGAACCCTCTGAGCGGGTCGTGACTTTGAGGATATTGGCTGTCGAGCGCCGGTTGATCGGGAGGTTCATCTGGGAAATCTGTGCGATCATGGCCACGGCACGGACTTTTTCGGGGGGGTGTGTTCGGAAGATCCCCATCTCCACATCGGGGTGGCTACGCTGGTCACGGGCGAGGCGCTCCATAAAAGTCAGCATTCCCACCGGGTTGAAGCCCGCCTTCTGTGCCAGGATAATCCCGCCCTGATCCGCATCTTTCTCAGCGGTCTGGCCGTAGCCATTGACTTTCTGGATCGCCAGGAGCTGAAATCCCGTGAGAAGGTTACCCGTATCCTGCATCGGCACTTTGGCAAGAATTGCCCCGAGGGCTGCAACAGCCATCTGGGTATTGAGCTTACTCTGCTCTCGCTGGAGCTTGGCACCGTGACTATGGGCCGCGTGGATAATCTCATGCCCCATCACGCCCGCCAGCTCATCGTCGGACTGGGTGTACTTTAGCAGACCCTTGTTGACATAGACAAAGCCTCCCGGAAGCGCAAAGGCATTGGTATCCGGGTCGTCCACGATAAAGAAACGGTAGTTTAGAGGACGTGTCAGCTTGTTTTCCGTGCCGTAGAGAGCGGGGATAGGGGTCTGGTTGGCAAGTGCTGCCAGCTTCTGCCCGATGGTCTCAACACGCTTGACAAGCGCGGGATCGCTCACGAGCTTGAGTCCGCTCTTGACCATCTCCTCGTGCGCCTCACGCCCCATCTTCACCTCAGGGTCTTCGGTGGGGACGGCAGGTTTCTTCTCCTGGCCGTAAATCCCTGCGCTAGGCAGTGCTAGGCAGAGCACGGTTGCAAAAAGAGCAGCTTTGTGCGGAATAAGAAGGGCGACTTTGCGTTTCATGGTGACCTACTCTATTCTACGGCATTGTAGAGAGAATTGTTCCAAAAAACAAACGGGCGAAGCGCAGTCGCTTCGCCCGGAAGGTGCTACGAAAGCTTCCTACTTGAAGCGGCGTGCTCCTGCGAACTTACTATTGTAGTAGGGAAGATCGAGAGGATCCATCACCACACCACGTTTGGTGCTGGCGGCGTGGACAAACATGCCATCCCCGACATACATCCCGACATGTGAGATTCCGGAGCGGTAGGTGCCCGCGAAGAAGACGACATCGCCTGGCAGAAGTTCACTGCGGGAGATCTTCTTGCCGGTGCCAAACTGTTCACGTGCTGTTCGGGGAAGAGAGACTCCCTCACCGCGCATCAAGTGTTGCACAAAGCTGGAGCAGTCAAAAACGCCGTTGGTGCCCGATGCGCCAAAGCGATACCGTGCGCCTCGGTAGGAGAGGGCGCGGGAGATGAGCTTGGAGCTATTTCTGGTGCGGCCATTGCGCGGTCCGAGGTTACCTTCGAGGGCCGCGCGGCTCTTGCCGATCGTGTCTTCCGTTGCACCAAGAGTGTGGTCGAGCTCTTCGTCGCCTGTTTCGAGAGTGACATTGATCGTGCTCTCGTCTTCAGGATCGGTAGGAACTGCGGCGGGGGTGGGCTTGGGAGCGGCTTTGGGTTTGGAGGTGACAGCCCCTTTTGGGGGGAGGGCACCCTCGAAGCGGGTGCGGTTCTGCGGAGCGGCAAAGCTAGTTGTGGTGAGAGCAATCAAAGAAATTGCGATGGTGAGTTGTGTCTGCAGGCGGTTCGTACTAAAGCGCGTCAATATTTCGTTCCTTATCCTTAGATCCTTAGCGGTCCTGTTTTGGCCTATCGCCGGATTGAGTGTAACC
>NZ_JAYUPA010000338.1:0-1876 GCF_043760365.1 Armatimonas sp. | reverse complement strand
GGAAGTGCTTCCCCTGAGCCTCTAGCGAGTCGGCGTAGCCCTGCCGGACAACGGCGGGGGCATTCTTCGCTTTCTTAAGAAGGGTGCTGAACGCTCCTTCCGCAAGCTCGGGCTTCTCCATGCGCTCTGCCGCCTGGGCATAGAGCCAGAGAACCACCGGGCTCTTGCTACTGGCCTTTGCCAGCTCCGAGAGGTTTGCGAAGGCTTCGTTGGCACTGTCCGGATCGCTCAGGTGCAGGAAGTACTGAGCCACCAGCGACTCAGGAGCTGGGTTTGTGGCCTTGGCACCCAGCTCTACGACGCGGGAGAAATAGGCATCTGACTGGGAGTTGGGGGAGTGACTGGCGACACTGGCGGCTAGAAAAAGACCAAGAGCTGCATCTTGGGGGAACTGTTCCGCATGCTTCTTGAGAAGCTCTTCCGCCTTGGTGCCCTCGCCCTTGTTCCAGAGATTCCAGGCGGCCGCGTAGGCGTCTGCCGCGGTCTTGACTGCCACGGGTTTGTCTGAATGATTGCTTGCATGAACTGGAAGGGCAGTCGAGCCGCTGATCAAGCCCAGAGCCGCCACCACAATAAAACCATTACGAACCTGCATTGAAGTTCCTCCAGGTTTTATCTTTGGCAGCTCTGGGGCGAGAAAATACCCCGGAATTACCAGGTTTTTTCTAGCGCGCCTCGGCGAGGCGTACTTTCACGATTCGTGAGCGTCCCTCACGCTTTACCGTGAAGGTCAGAATTTCTCCAGGTTTCTTATCGCGCAGCAGGCGCTGGAAGTCAAGCTCGGTATTGAGTGGGGTTGCGTTGAGCTGGGTCAGGATGTCGCCGGGCTTCAGTCCCGCTTGCGCTGCTGGGCCTGCTGGGGCGAGACCCGCGATGAGAACCCCCTGTGTGACCGGGAGCTGGTAGGTGCGTGCGAGTTGTTCATTGATACCGATGTACTGAATGCCCAGATAGGTTCGCTGTACCTGTGCTCCTGCAATGATCTTGCGGGCGTAGTCCTGCGCGACAGTGATGGGGATAGCCAGCCCTAGCCCCTCGGCACCATCAGGACGGAGCACGGCGGTATTGATGCCGATCACCCGCCCCTGGGAGTCGAGAAGCGGTCCGCCTGAGTTCCCTGGGTTGATGGCGGCATCGGTCTGGATGAAGCCTTGCTCCTGACGCTCGCTGAGCCTGCGGTTGACAGCGGAGACGATGCCCGTGGTGACGGTCTGCTCCAGCCCGAGGGGGTTGCCGATTGCAATCGTGGTTTGGCCGACCTCCAAGCGATCTGAGTCGCCTAGGGGGGCGGCGGGCAGCGGCGTGGCGGACGAGACTTTCACCACGGCGATATCTATCTCACGGAATGCTCCCATCACTTTACCCGTGAGCTGCTGTCCACTTTTAAGGCGCACCCCCACCTGGGTGCTCCGCCCCACAACATGAGCATTGGTGAGGATCAGCCCCTGCTTGCCATCAATCACGACACCGGTACCCAGGCCGCTCTCCGTTTTGATCAGAACCACTGCTGGGGAAACGGACTTGACCACCCGGATCACGTTCTGCTCATCGCTGCTTTTGGAGGTTCCACTCTGCGCCTGTACGGGCGGTGCAAAGACCGCCTTGCTACCCGTCCAGCCTAGCCCTGCTCCAAAACCTACACCCAGCCCGAGTGAGCAGACACCTAGTACCGTTATCTTTTTTGCAAACTCTTTCATGCTCTTGTATACGAATGACACTCCCCCGCTCGTTCCAGATTGCTCACTTCGCGGGCTATTTTTTTACGAGGGCCAGCAGAGCATCCGCGAGGTCTTCGGCGGCACGTGGGGTGGCGAGCTTCTTGGCCTTGCTGCCCATAGCGGCCCGCCGTGAGGGGGCATCCAGGAGGGGAAGAATC